>DASSMZ010000030.1:0-17310 GCA_035688325.1 Gaiellaceae bacterium | reverse complement strand
ACGCAGCCGCGCTCGTACCTCGAGAACGTCTCGCAGCACGGCGACGAGGTCGACTTCTACGACACGAACTACACCTCGAACGGCCGCGCGACGTTCCCGTTCGACGTGATCGAGGCCGCCTCCGCCGACGAGATCGACGAGGCGCACTTCCTCCTGATCCTGAACAAGAACGAGAACATCGTCCCTGCGGTCGCGAGGCTCGAGGGGCCGCAGGCGGCGGCCTTCTTCATGCTCGGCGAGACGACTGGCACGAGCGCAGGCGGCGCGGACGAAGCCGGCAAGTTCCTGCGCGTGCCCGGGACGAACCCGTTCTTCCCGATGCCGCACGACCTGCAGGGCAACCGCTTCCTGGAGCTGCTCGCGCAGCACCCGCTCGAGGTGTACGTGATGAACACCGGCCGCGTCGGCGGCCCCGAGGCCGACGAACGCTCCACCAAGGTGCGGATCAAGCACTCGTCCGCGATCGTCAAGGGCATCGCCGAGGGCACGATCGTCTGGGAGCGTGATCCCGACTTCGGCTACCTGGTCGCAGCGTCGGTGCCGGGCATCGACGAGCCGGAGGTCCTCCAGCCGCGGAAGCTCTACGAGGAGCAGGGCCGCGGCGACGAGTACCGCTCGCTCGTCGAGCGGTTCAAGGGCGAGCGCGCCGAGTTCCTGCGCGGCTTCCCGAGCCTCTCCGAAGAGATCGTCGCGGCTGTCGCCTAGCGGGGCCTAGGGCACCCGCTCGACGGCGAAGAGCCGCCACTCGCCGGGCACGCCTTTCAGCTCCGCGGTGCCGCGCTCGGCGAAGTCGATCCCGGCGCCCGCGACGAGGTCCTTGACCGTCGAGGAGACGAGCACCTCGCCGGGCCGGGCCTCGCCGGCCACGCGCGCGCCGATGTGGACCGCGATCCCGCCGACCTTGCCGTCGATCACCTCGCACTCGCCGGTGTGCAGCCCTGCGCGGACGTCGATGCCGAGCTCCTTGACGGCGTTCGAGATGCAGCTAGCGCACCTGATCGCCCGTGCAGGCCCGTCGAAGCTCGCGAAGAATCCGTCGCCGGCGGTGTCGAGCTCGCGGCCGCGGTGGCGCGCGAGCTCTTCCCGAATGACGCTGTGGTGCCGCGTGAGGAGCGCCCGCCAGGCGCTGTCCCCCAGCTCGACCGCCTTCGCCGTCGAGCCGACGATGTCGGTGAAGAGGACGGTGGCGAGCACGCGCTCGGGTTCCTCTGTCAGGATCAGGCGCTCGTCCCACGCGCCGCGCAGGAACCGTTCCATCTCCTCCAGCACCGCGGGCGAGTTGCCGGCGGCGATCGAATGCTCGCTGCCGGGAAACACGACCGACCTCGCGCGCGGAACGTGCTCGGCGATATAGCGCGAGCCCCCGACGATCGACGGGTGGTCTTCGGCCCGATACATGACGAGCGTCGGCACCCGGATCGCTCCGAGCACTCCCCGGACGTCGATCTCGCGGTTCATCCGCATCAGCGCCACCGCCGCGCCTGGGCTCGCGGCCTGGCGGGCGAGCGTCGCGAACGCCTCCTGCTCCTCTGCAGGCGCGTCCGGGAAGAGTTCCGCCGCCAGCGCGCGCGCATACTCGGGCGTGCCCCAGGCACTGGCCTCCCGCAGTCCTGCCTCGAACTCCTCGTCGCTCTCACCCCACGGATAGTCCGGCGCATTGCGGTCGGAGGCGAACGCCCCGAACAGCACGAGCGCCCAGCAGCGGTCCGGGTAGGTCGCGGCGAACAACGCGCTCATCGACCCGCCCTCGGAAGCGCCGAGGAGCGCGGCGCTCTCCGATCCCGCCGCGTCCATCACGGCCCGGACGTCGTCCATGCGAGTTTCGAGGGTGGGCACCCCCTCAACGCGGTCCGACATGCCCGTGCCCCGCTTGTCGACGCGGATCAGGCGCGAGAACGACGAGAGCCGCTCGATCAGCCGGACGTCGGACGCGACGTGCCACGCAAGCTCCACGTGCGAGACGAACGGCGGCACGTAGACCAGGTCGAACGGACCGTCTCCGGTGACCTGGTAGGCGATATGGACGTCTCCGCTCCGGGCGTAGCGGGTTTCTGGAGCCTCCACGGGGCGGACGCTATCCAGTCCACACGGGAATCGCGAGGCCGTCGCCGAACACCTACGCGTGAGCGACCCGGTGGAGCGCTTCCTGGCAAGCCCAGCCCTCTCCGAGGCGACGCGCCGCGCCTATCGCGTCGACGTCGAGGAGTTCTGCGCCTGGCTGCGACGGCGCGGGACGCGGCTCGACGACGTCGACGTGCGGGCGCTGTCGGAGTACGCGGCCGAGCTCGGCCGGGCGCGCCCGCGCAAGCTCGCACCGGCGACGATCGCGCGCAAGCTGGCGGCGGTGCGGGCGTTCCTCCGCCACGCGCTCGGCCCGGAGCGCGTACCCGATGCGTCGTTTGCGCCGCGGCGACCTCGGCGGCTGCCGGACGCGCCGCGGCCGCGCGAGGTCGACGGCGAGCTCGACGCGCTGCGCGGTGACGGCGCCCTCGCGCTGCGGAACGTGGCACTGGCAGAGCTCGTCTACTCGGCCGGGCTGCGCTCGCAGGAGGCGGTCGACCTCGACCTCGCCGACGTCGACTTCGAGCAGGAGCTCGTCCACGTACGCGGTAAGGGCGGCAAGGAGCGGGTCGTCCCGCTCGGCGAGGAGGCGGCGCACCTGGTCGCGCGCTACCTCCGTGAGTCGCGCCCGCAGCTCGCGCGCGGCGCCGAGAACGCGCTCTTCCTCTCGACTCGCGGCCGCCGCCTCGACACGAGCACCCTCCGCCGGCTGCTCCCCCACCCGCACCGCCTCCGGCACGGGTTCGCGACGCACCTGCTCGAGGGCGGCGCCGACCTGCGGACGATCCAGGAGCTGCTCGGCCACAGCTCGCTCTCGACGACGCAGATGTACAGCCACGTCGACGCCCGCCGCCTGCGCAAGGTCTACGACCGGGCGCACCCGCGCTCCTAGAGGTTCACGCGCGACAAGCGGGTGCCCACCACCCCCGCCCTCCGACACGATACGAGCCAAACCGTCGCGTGTCCGTGACGGCTTCGTACCGGAAGCGTGACGACCGCGCTCCGCGCGCCTCGACAGCGTGACTCTACGGCAGGCGTCCGCGGGCGCAGGGCGAAGAACGAACGTCCGATGGAGACGCCGCGGCCCGATCCGGCCCCATCCGACCCCGAGGTCGAGGGCTTCCTCGCGCTGCTCGCCGCGCGGCGCGCTCCCAAGACCGTCGACGCCTACCGCCGCGACCTGCGCGCGCTCGCCGACTGGCTCGGCGGCCCGCCCTCGAGCGCCACCCACGAGGACCTCGAGCGCTGGCTGGCGGAGCTTCGCGCAGCCGGGCTCTCACCTGCGACGATCGCGCGCCGTGTCGCCGCGATCCGCTCCTTCTTCCGCCACCTCGTCCTGCTCGGCGCGCGGGCGGACAGCCCCGCGGCGGCGCTCGAGCTCCCGCGGCGCCGGCGCAAGCTCCCACGCACGCTCTCGCCCGCGGAGGCCCAGCGGCTGATCGACGCGGCCGCCGGCTCGACGCCCCGGGCGATGCGCGACCGCGCCCTCGTCGAGCTGCTCTACGGCGCCGGGCTTCGCGTCAGCGAGGCCGTCGGCCTCGACAGGAGCGGCATCGACCTCGAGCA
Source organism: Gaiellaceae bacterium (assembly GCA_035688325.1). GTDB lineage: Bacteria > Actinomycetota > Thermoleophilia > Gaiellales > Gaiellaceae > AC-32. The sequence goes on along the minus strand of DASSMZ010000030.1, from coordinate 13,683 downwards.
GCGGCTCGTGCGCTGCACCGGCAAGGGGAACAAGGAGCGGGTCGTCCCGGTGGGCCGCCACGCGGTCGACGCGCTCCGCCGCTACCTCGCCCACGGGCGGCCCTATCTCGACAAGCGCCACCGGCCGGAGCTGTTCCTGAACGCGCAGGGCGGCGCGCTCACACGCGCGGGCGCGTTCCTGATCCTGCGCCGGCTCGCCGGCCGCGCGGGCCTCGAGCCGGAGCGGGTTCACCCGCACCTGCTGCGCCACTCGTTCGCGACCCACCTGCTGGAGGGCGGCGCCGACCTGCGGAGCGTCCAGGAGATGCTCGGGCACGCCGACCTCGCGACGACGGAGCTCTACACGCACGTCTCCGACCGGCGCCGGCGCGACGTCTACTTCCGCTCGCACCCCCACGCGCGCCGCCGGAACGTTTCGGGCTCGTGACGAGCAGGAATCAACGGGTGACGATGATGCTCGACCCTCACATGGCAATCCTGGCGGCCTCGATTGCCGGCGTCGGCCTCCTGATGTCGATGGCCGGTCTGCAGAAGAGCGCCCTGGAGTGGAAGCGCCGGCGGCGGATCTGTCCGTCCTGCGGCACCGAGCTCCGCGGCCGAACCTGTAACTGCGTGTAGGGCCCGGCTAGCGCGCCTTCGCGCGTCTGTCGAGCCCGGCGGCCACCTTGGCCGCAGCCTGGCGCGTCTCGCGCGAGAGCCCCTCCTCCTCGGCGATGCCCTGGAGGAGGACGATCGTGTCGCGCTGCGGGGAGCCGTTACGCAGCGCGAGGATCGCGAGCCGGCGGACGGCCTCGTTGCCGTCCGCGTTCGCGAGCGTGTGCAGCAGCGGTCGGACCGAGTTGATCGTGCGCGGGTGGTCGCGGGCGAGCAGCTCCAGCGAGAGCAGCGCCGAGCCGCGGCACGCGGGGCTGTCGTCCTCGAGCCCGCGGCGCAGCAGCTCCTCCTTCTGGCGGAACCGAAACTGGCCGACGGCGCGGAAGGCGGCTGCCCGCTCGCGGTAGTCGCCCGAGCGCGCCTGCGCCTCGAGCTCCTCCGACCAGGCTGCGCGAAGCTTGGCGAGGTCGCGCTCGTTTCCGCTCTCGGCGAGCGCGTTCGCCTCGACCCCGGCTTCCGCGAGGCTCAAGTGCGGACCGCGGCTCCGTCCACCGACGACGCAGGCCGCGTGCCAGGGCCGACGTAGCGGGCCGACGGCCGGAAGAGGCGGCCCGTGCGCTTCTGCTCGAGGATGTGCGCCGACCAGCCGGCCACACGGGAGCAGGCGAACATCGCCGGCGCGAGCGGCGGGGGGATCTCCGCGACGTCGAGCACGATCGCGGAGTAGTACTCGACGTTCGTCGCGAGCACGCGCTCCGGATGGCGCTCCTGCAGCGCCTTCAGCGCGACCTGCTCGAGCTCCTCCGCGACCTCGACCTGGGGCGCCTCCAGCTCCTTCGCAGTCCGCTTGAGGATCCGCGAGCGCGGGTCCTCGGCCCGGTAGACGCGGTGGCCGAAGCCCATGATCCGCTTGCCGGACGCGAGCGCCTCGCGCACCCAGCGCTCGGCGTCGCCCATCTCCTGCACCTCCTGGAGCATCGGCTTCACGTACGCCGGCGCGCCGCCGTGCAGCGGCCCGGAGAGCGCGCCGACCGCCGACGAGAGCGCGGCGCCGCAGTCCGCGCCGGTCGAGGCGACGACGCGGGCGGTGAAGGTCGAGGCGTTGAGGCCGTGCTCGGCCGTGCAGATCCAGTACGTGTCGATCGCCTTGACGTGCCGCGGGTCGGCCTCGCCGCGCCAGCGCAGCAGGAACTTCTCGGCCGCCGTCTTGCCGCGGGCGACCACCTCGTCCGGCGCGGGCTCGCGACCGTCGGCCTTCGCGGCCGAGCGGGCGACGATCTCCATCATCTGCGCCGAAAGCCGGCCGAGGTCCGCGCGGGCCTGCTCGTCAGAGATCTCGTTCAGCTTGCCGAGCTTCCACTCTCCGGCCAGGCGCGCGGTCTCGGCCTGGAGGTCGGCCGGCGCGTTGCCGGTCAGCGCGGACGGCTGGTACGGCTCGGGGTCGGGCATGAGGGAGTTGAGGTCGTCGTCGACCAGCAGCCCCCACACGGCTTCGTACGGGTAGTGGCCGACGAGGTCCTCGATGTCGACGCCGCGATAGCGGAGCGAGCCGCCTTCGCGGTCGGGCTCGGCGATCTCCGTCTCGACCGCGACGACCCCTTCGAGCCCTGGCTTGAAGTCGTTCACGGCCGGAAGTGTAGTGCTCCGCTAGAGTCCGCCGCCGTGGCCCACGAGGTGACACTCATCCCCGGCGACGGGACCGGCCCGGAGCTGACCGAGGCGACGAGGCGGGTGCTCGAGGCGACGGGCGTTCGGTTCGAATGGGACGTCCAGGACGCCGGCGCCGACGTGATGGAGCGCTACGGCGGCAACCCGCTCCCCGGGCACGTGCTCGACTCGATCAAGCGGACCGGCGTGGCGCTCAAAGGGCCGATCACGACGCCGATCGGGGGCGGCTTCCGCTCCGTGAACGTGACGCTGCGCAAGACGCTCGACCTCTACGGCCAGGTGCGGCCGTGCAAGAGCTACGAGGGCGTCCGCTCGCGCTACGAGGACGTCGACCTGATCATCGTGCGCGAGGCGACCGAGGATCTCTACGCGGGCATCGAGTACGAGGAAGGCTCGGCCCATGCCTCGGAGCTCGCCGACTGGGTCGCGGCGCACGGCGGGACGGTGCCGCCGGAGTCGGGGATCTCGATCAAGCCGCTCTCGGTCGGCGGCTCGCGCCGGATCGTCGAGTTCGCCTTCGACTACGCGCGCCGGAACGGCCGCCGCAAGGTGACGGCCGTCCACAAGGCGAACATCATGAAGTTCTCGGACGGCCTCTTCCTGCGGGTCGCGCGCGAGGTCGCCGAGCAGAACACCGACATCGAGTTCGAGGACCGGATCGTGGACAACCTCTGCATGCAGCTCGTGCAGCGGCCGGAGGAGTACGACGTGCTCGTGCTGCCGAACCTCTACGGCGACATCGTCTCCGACCTCGCGGCCGGGCTCGTCGGCGGGCTGGGGCTCGCGCCGGGCGCGAACTTCGGCACTCACGCGGCCGTGTTCGAGCCGACCCACGGCTCGGCGCCCAAGTACGCGGGGCAGAACAAGGTCAACCCGATGGCGATGATGCTCTCCGGCGTGCTGATGCTCCGGCACCTGGAGGAGCGCGAGGCGGCCGACCGGCTCGAGCACGCGATCGCGGACGTGATCCGCTCGGGCGAGCGCGTCACCTACGACATGAAGCCGACGCGCGACGATCCGACCGCCGTCGGGACGAGCGACGTCGCCGAAGCGATCGTCGACGCGCTGGGAGCGCCGGTCTCGTGAGCGGGCGGCGCAAGATCACGGTCGTCGGCGCCGGGAACGTCGGCGCGACGTGCGCGCAGGTGCTCGCGACGCGCGACTACGCGGACGTCGTGCTCGTCGACATCAAGGAGAACCTGCCGCAGGGCAAGGCGCTCGACATCAACCAGATGGGCGCCGTGCTGGGCTACGAACCGAACGTCGTCGGCTCGAACGGCTACGCGGAGACGGCCGGCTCGGACGTGGTCGTGATCACGGCCGGGCTGCCGCGCTCGCCCGGCATGAGCCGCGACGACCTGGTGACGACCAACGAGAAGATCGTCGGCTCGGTCACGAACGAGGTCGTCGGCGCCTCGCCGGACGCGATCCTGATCGTCGTCTCGAACCCGCTCGACGCGATGTGCCACGTTGCCAAGAACACGTCCGGGTGGGCGAAGGAGCGCGTCTTCGGCATGGCCGGCATCCTCGACACGGCGCGGTTCTCGACCTTCATCGCCTGGGAGACGGGCTCGTCCGTGAAGGACGTGACCGCGATGGTGCTCGGCGGCCACGGCGACCAGATGGTTCCCGTCGTCTCGGCGACGACCGTCGGCGGGGTTCCGCTGCGCAAGCTCGTGCCCGAGGACCGGATCGCGGCGATGGTCGAGCGCACGGCCAAGGGCGGCGGCGAGATCGTGAACCTGCTCGGCACCTCCGCGTGGTACGCGCCGGGCGCCGCGGCCGCGCAGATGGTCGACTCGATCATGCTCGACGAGCACCGCGTGCTCCCGTGCACCGCGTACCTCGATGGCGAGTACGGGATCGACGGCCTCTACATGGGCGTGCCGGTCAAGCTCGGCGCCGGCGGGATCGAGGAGATCGTCGAGCTCGACCTGAGCGACGACGAGCGCGAGGCGCTGCACGCGTCCGCCGACGCCGTGCGCGAGGTGGTCGGCGTGCTCGGCAGCTCGAGCTGAGAGGCCGCCGGTGGACCTCGGCCTGAGCGGACGCACGGCGATCGTCTGCGGGGCCTCCGCCGGCATGGGGCTCGCGATCGCGGAGGCGCTCGCGGCCGAGGGCGCGAACGTCGCGATGTTCGCTCGGCGCCGTGACGTGCTCGAGCGTGAGGCGGAGCGGATCGGCGCGCTCGCCGTCCGCGGCGACGTCTCCGACCCGGCCGACCTGCAGCGGCTCGTCGACCGCACGCTCACGGCCTTCGGCGGCATCGACGTCCTCGTCAACAACAGCGGCGGCCCGCCGCGGAACTCGGCCCTTCAGATGACCGACGAGCAGGTCGAGTCGGCCGTCGAGCTGCTGCTGCTCTCGGCGATCCGGCTCACGCGGCTCTGCCTGCCGGAGCTCGAGCGGAGCGGGCGCGGGCGCGTGATCAACATCGAGTCCAGCTCCGTGCGCGAGCCGATCGACAACCTGGCGCTCTCGAACGCAATCCGCCCAGGCGTCGTCGGCTGGGCGAAGACGCTCGCGCGCGAGCTCGGACCGAAGCAGATCACGGTCAACACGATCGCGCCGGGGAAGATCAAGACCGACCGGCTCGCCGACACCGACACCGAGGCCATCCCGCTGCGGCGGATCGGGCAGCCTCGCGAGATCGCCGACGTCGTCTGCTTCCTCGCCTCCGACGCTGCTTCCTACGTCACCGGGACCGTCATCCCGGTCGACGGCGGACTGACGCGCAGCCTCCTCTGACGCGCATATCCTCGGCGGGATGCGGTGGCTCACGCCCGCGCGGCTCGCGGTGGCCGGGCTCGTCCTCCTCGGCGCTGCGGCGCTCGTGCTGTGGCTGTCGCCGGCCAGCGGCTACGACATCCAGCTCGTCGACGCCGCGCACCCCGCCGACCCGCTCGTGACCGTTCCCGGCGAGAAGGCGCACCACCGAACCGGGCCGATCTACTTCGTCGACGTGCGCGAGCGCGAGGCGCGCCTGCTCGAGCGGCTGCTGCCCTTCGCGCGGCCGTCGGGCTCCTCGGTGGTCAAGGCGCCGCCGATCAGCTCGACCGTCGAGCAGCAGATCGGCCAGCAGGACATGACGGAATCCCAGAAGGTGGCCGCGGTCGTGGCGCTGAGCCACCTCGGCTACAAGGTGCGCACCTCGAGCGGCGGCGTCATCGTCGTCATCGTCGAGCCGGGCACGCCGGCGGCGAAGATCCTGAAGACGAGCGACGAGATTCTGAAGGCGGACGGCAAGCCCGTAACCTCCGTCACGGGCCTGCGCGAGATCCTGGCGAGGCACAAGCCCGGCGACAAGGTCACGATCGTCTACCGCCGCGGCGGCAAGACGCGGACGGCCACGATCCGGACGGTGCCGGACCCGCAGGACCCGAAGCGCGCGCTCGTCGGCATCTCGGCGCGCGACGACCTGCGCGTGAAGCTTCCGATGCAGATCAAGATCGACGCCGGCGGCGTCGGGGGCCCGTCGGCGGGGCTCGCGTTCGCGCTCGACATCGTCCAGGAGCTCGGCCACAACATCACCCATGGACGCCGGATCGCCGCGACCGGGGAGCTCGGCCTCGACGGCAGCGTCCTGCCGATCGGGGGCGTGAAGCAAAAGACGCTCGGCGTGCGCGCGGCGGGTGTGGACGTCTTCCTCGTCCCCGCCGGGGACAACGCGCGCGAGGCCAGGCGCTACGCCGACGGCATCCGGATCATTGCTGTGAAGAACTTTCCACAGGCGTTGCGGGCACTGAAAACGCTGCGCTGAGAACGTCTCGACACGATGCTTCTGGTCGCGCCGAATGCCCCGCAAATTGCGCAGTTTTCTCGGCAGACAAGCCTTGATTCGCCCGCTGCGCCCCCTATCATCCCGCGAGTTCACGGCAGGCGAAATAGGGGAGCAAGCTGGGGCATGAGCAAAGCGGGCAAGGCAACGTGCGAGGATTGCTACTTCCAGCGGGCGGGACTGTGCGCCCTCTCGCTGGAGGCGCCGTGCCCGACCTTCCGCGCGGACAACCGCGGCTCGCTCGTGCCGCCGCCCCAGCCCCGGCTCGTGCCGAGGCCGGTCGCAGCGCTCGCTGGCCGCTCCGCCGCCTAGACTCGGCGGCCGTGCAGGACGAGCCCGGGCAAAGCCCGCCGCCGGCGGACACGGCCGAGGAGCCACAGGAGGGGTTCGGCCGCCGGTACCAGCCGCGGCTCTACCTCCGGCTGCTGATCGTCGGCCTGGTCGCCGCCTACGCGATCGCCTTCGTGCTCGAGAACAACAAGCAGGTGCACGTCCACTTCGTGCTCGGCACCGCGCGCCTGTCGCAGATCTGGCTGATCCTGCTCAGCGTCGGGCTCGGGCTGGTGCTCGGCGTGCTCCTCTCGCAGCTATACCGACGCCGCCGCCGGCGCCGCGACTAGCCGCGCGAGCCTCCGCACGCCCTCGTCGATCTCCTCGGGCGAGACGTAGCTGAAGGCCAGCCGCACTGAGCTCGGCGGGCCGCCGAAGTCCGCACCGGGGACGAAGGTGACCCCAGCCTCGCTCGCGCTCCGCAGGAGCTCCGTCGCATCGACCCCCTCCGGCAGCTCGAGCCAGAGGAAGTAGCCGCCGTCGGGGCGGTTCCAGCTCGCCCGGCCGGCGAGCTCCCGCTCGAGCGCCTCCAGCATCGCGTCCCGCCGGGCGCGCAGCAGGCCCGAGACGCGCTCGAGGTTCTGGTCGAACAGGCCGCGCCGCAGGAACTCGTACACGGTCGCCTGCGCGAGCAGCGCCGGCGTGATGTACGTCGACGCGACGAGCTCGTCGAGCCGCGAAGCGAGCCGGCTCGGCAGGATCGCGTAGCCGACGCGCAGCCCGGGCGCGACCGTCTTCGAGAACGAGGACGAGTAGAGGACGCGCTGGCCGCCGTCGAGCTCGAACAGCGACGGCAGCGCGTCGCCGTCGAAGCGCACGAGCCCGTACGGGTCGTCTTCGAGCAGCTGCAGCCCGCGGTCGCGGACGAGCTCCGCGAGCCGGCGGCGGCGCTCGAGCGAGAGCGTCGAGCCCGTCGGGTTCTGGAACGTCGGAATCGTGTAGACGAGCGCCGTCGGCCCGGCTTCGAGCTCGCGCTCGAGCGCCTGCACGTCGAGACCGTGTTCGTCGACGGGCACCTCGCCGAGGTCGATCCCGGCCGCGGCGAGGATCTTCCGCGGCCGATCGTACGTCGGGCGCTCGACGAGGACGCGGCCGTTCCCGCCGACCAGCTCGAGCACGAAGTGGAACGCCTGCAGCGAGCCGTTCGTGACGAGCACGCGGCCCGGCTCGACGCCGTGGCGCTCCGCCAGCCACTCGCGCAGCGGCGCGTACCCGAGCGTGCTGCCGTACGAGAGGACGACGTCGCCGTCGCGGTCGAGCGCGGCCTTCGCGCAGTCGGCGAGCGCGTCGACCGGGAGGCACTCCGGGGCCGGGATTCCGCGCGCGAACGAGATCGCGTCCACGACCCGCAGTCTAGGCACACCTCCGGTTCGAACTGGGGGTGCAGGAGCGGCGCGCTCGTGCCGACCTACCCGATGTGGCACGCCGTGTCTCCCTGCTGGCCGTCCTCTGCGCGCTCGCGTGCTCCTGGACGGGCGGGGCGTCGGCCGCCGGCACGATCCTCGTCAAGTTCGCGCGCCCGGCGACGGCGACCCCGAAGGTCGAGGCGCTCGGCGACGACGTCACCGGCTCGGTCACCGGCGGCGTTACCCTCGTCGACCCGCAGCCCGGGGAAAGCGTCGCCGCTGCGCTCGCCGACTACCGCGCGCGGCCCGACGTCGTCTACGCCGAGCCGAACCGCGTGCTCCACCTCTTCGGCATGACGACGCCGAACGACTCGCTCTACGGCTCCCAGTGGGCGCTGTCGACGATCTCCGCCGTGCAGGGCTGGTCGGTCTTCCCGGCGAGCTTCTCGGCCGTGCCGGCGGCGCCGATCGGGATCGTCGACACCGGCGTCGACGCGACGCACGAGGACCTCGCTGGCCGCGTCTCGGCCTCCAGCGCGACCTGCGTCAACGGGGCCTGCGCCCCCGGCGTGCCGACTGACGGGGACGGCCACGGGACCCACGTCTCCGGCATCGCCGGCGCGATCGCCGACAACGGCGTGGGAGTCGCCGGGCTCGCGTACGACTCGCCGCTCGTCGTCGTGCGCGTGTTTCCGGGCGACGCGTCGCAGGGCGCCGCGCTGTCCGACGTGGCCGACGGGATCGCCTGGGCGGCACAGCACGGCGCGAAGGTGATCAACCTCAGCCTGGGCACGACCGGCGGCGCGTATCCCGTCACGCTCTGCAACGCCGTCCAGACCGCGATCAGCACCTACGGCGCCGTGGTCGTGGCCGCGGCCGGCAACGGCAACCCGCCGGGGACGCCCGTCTCGACGCCGACCTATCCGGCCGCCTGCCCTGGCGCGATCGGCGTCGGCGCGACCGACTCGAGCGACCTTCCGGCGAGCTTCTCGAACTACGGCAGCCCCGACGTCTTCGTCTCCGCCCCGGGGGTCAGCGTCCTCTCGACGCTGCCGGGGAACGTCTACGACTACCTGAGCGGCACCTCGATGGCGTCGCCGTACGTGAGCGCGCTGGCCGCGCTGATCCGGAGCCTGCACCCGGGGGCAAGCCCGGGGCAGGTGCGGGAGATCCTCGCCCTCAGCGCCGACAAGGTCGGCTCGGGCTCCTACGGCGCCGACCCCTACGGCACCTGCGCCGGCTGCACCTGGGACCCGCACTACGGGTACGGGCGCATCGACGTCGCCCGCGCGCTCGCGACCGCGGTGCCCGCGGCCCCGCCCGCCGCACCGCCTCCGCCGCCGCCTCCCCCGCCGGCCCCGGCGGGCCGCGACACCACTGCGCCCGTCGTCCACGTCTACGCGGCGAGCGGACGGCGTCACAGGGCCGTGCGCCTCCGCTACCGGGTCCACGACGACAGCGGGCGAACCTCCGAGCGCGTGCTCGTCTACCGCCGGACGAAGCTGCTCAGGACGCTCTCGCGCCCGCTGCGTACGACGGACGCCGCCGTCGCCTACTGGGTCGGCTACTCGTTCGGCGCGCGCGGCTCGTACCGGTACTGCGTCCGGGCGACCGACGCAGCCGGCAACCACAGCACTCTCGCCTGCGCGGGGATCCGCATTCGGTAGAGGGCCCCGGCCGGGGCGGCCGGCCGGGGCCCTCGCGGAGACCTACGGCTGGCCGAAGACGAAGACCTGATTGTTGACGCTCAGGCTGCGGAGGATCGCCGACAGATCCGCCCCGCCAGTGAAACCGGTCGTCACATAGATGCCGCTGACCACCTCCGAGCCGTGTGCCGCGACCACGGTCGCCCACGGCTGCTGGCCCGGAGGCGAGCCGTCACAGGAGTCGTCGTCGTAGCGGACGTCACCGGTCGTGACCTCGAAGGTGTTGAACCGATCCTCCGCCGGGACGGTGGTCGCGCACTTCGTCGGATCGAAGATGACGTCGTGCGTGCCGGCGCTCAGGAAGATCCGGAGGTACGGTGCCGCAATCGGCGAGTCGTTCGCCGACGAGTGATCGATCGTGTAGGACAACTGCTTGAGGTCGGCAAGCGTCAGACCGTCTGCCCCGTGGTAGACCATCGAGCCGCCCCAGGCACCACCGTCCGAGTACGGCCCGAAGGTAACCCCATCCAGAGACGTCGAAACGCTCGCGTTCGTCCCTGCGAAGGCGCCGGTGAGGCGCAGCATCGTGCGAGCTGGAGGACCGGGCGGGCCGGTCTGTCCAGGCGGGCCCTGGGGGCCCTGCGGGCCGGCGGCACCCGCCGCCCCCGCCGGTCCCTGTGGCCCCGCCGGGCCTGGAGTGCCGACGCCGCGAGCGCCCTTCGGGCCGCGGATGTTCCACGCGATTCGCTTGAAGCCCTTGTGGCAATGGCTCAGCTTGATGTCGCCGAGCGTGGGCGATCCGCCGCTCGTCTCGACGCATGCGTAGATGACGCCGTTCTTGATGCCGAGCTTTCCGTGCGGCTGCGTTACGTGCGAGCTGCCGCCGACCGCCGTCGACACGCCGACCACCAGCGCGACGAGCGCCGCCACGACGATGTACTTCATGTTCCCCCCTCGGTCGTTCGGCCGGCCTGTCCGGCCTGGACCGAGCGGACTGTTACAAAAGTCGAGGTCCGATGCAACCGCGTCTACGCGCGGGCCGACGCGACTTCCACCGCGAGCTCGGCGACCTCGGTCGGCGTCGTGCCGACGCGGATGCCGCACGCCTCGAGCGCGTCCTTCTTACCCTGGGCCGTGCCCGACGAGCCGGAGATGATCGCGCCGGCGTGGCCCATCGTCTTGCCGGGCGGCGCCGTGAAGCCGGCGATGTAGGCCACGACCGGCTTCGTCACCTCGGCCTCGATGAACGCCGCGGCCTTCTCCTCCTCGTCGCCCCCGATCTCGCCGACCATCACGATCACCTCGGTCTCGTCGTCGGCCTCGAAGCGGGCGAGGACGTCGATGAACGACGAGCCGACGACGGGGTCGCCGCCGATGCCGACGATCGTCGAGTTGCCGAGCCCGCGCTGGGTGAGCTCGTGGCCGATCTGGTACGTGAGCGTGCCCGAGCGCGAGACGACGCCGATCGGGCCCTCGCGGAAGATCTCGGCGGGGATGATGCCGACGTTCGACTTCCCGGGCGAGAGGGCGCCGGGGCAGTTCGGACCCAGCATCGTCACGCCCTTCGGCCGGATGTAGTTGTAGATGCGGAGCATCTCGTGCGCGGCGAGCCCTTCCGCGATGCAGATCACCGTGCCGAGGCCCGCATCGACGGCCTCGTAGATCGCGTCCGCCGCGAACCGGGCCGGGACGAAGACCATCGTCGTGTTCGCGCCGGTCTCGGCGACGGCGTCGGCCATCGTGTCGAAGATCGGGATCCCCTCGAGGTCGGTGCCGCCCTTCCCCGGCGTGACCCCCGCGACGACGTCCGTGCCGTAGCCGCGGTTGCGCAGCGTGTGGAACGAGCCCTCGCGGCCGGTCGCGCCCTGGACGACGAGCTTCGTGCTGTGGTCGACGATGATCGCCACTGCTACGCCTTTCTCGCGCGGATCAGGATCTTCGTGTCCGTGTAGCCGCCCTGCGCGTCGACGCGGTCGCCGAGCAGCTCCCGGACTCGCTCACGCTCGGCGGCGGTGCAGCCGGTGCGCTCGCACCAGGCGACGAAGTCGCGCCGCTTCTGCTGGAGCTCGACCTCCTCGACGCGCAGGCCCGCGTCCTCGAGGAACGAGCGCCACTCCTGCTCCGAGTACGAGCGAACGTGCGTCGGGTCGTGGAGCCGTTCGGCCTCCTCGACGTCGTCGTCGTCGTAGAGCGTGTCCTCGACGAGCACGACCCGCCGCGCGACGCGCGCCATCTCGCCGGTCGCGGCGCGGATGTCCGAGAAGTGGTGCGGAGCGATCCGCGTCGCGACCGTGTCGAAGCTCTCGTCGGCGAACGGGATGTGCTCCGCCGGTGCGAGGACGTCGGCGCGCATCCCGGGCGCCGGGTCGAGCGTCGTGACCTGGAAGCCCCGATCGCGAAGGCGCCGCGCGACGTGCCCGCCGCCGGTCGCCACGTCGAGCGCGGTCTTGCCCTCCGCCCACGAGACGAGGAGGTCGAGGTCGCGACCCTCGCGGTGGGTGTCGCTCTCGGCGTACGCCTCGGCGCGCCCGGACCAGAGGTCGGTCATGCCGCCAGCTCCACCGCGCGCCGCGCCGCGTCGAGCATCGTCGCCTCGGCGTGCAGGTTCGGCGGTGCTGCCTCGGCGAGGATCTGACGCCCCTCCTCCGCGTTCGTGCCGTCGAGCCGCACCACGATCGGCTGCTCGATCGTCATCTGCTCGAGGGCCTGCAGGATCCCCCGCGCGACCTCGTCGCCGCGCGTGATCCCGCCGAAGATGTTGAAGAAGATCGAGCGCACCTGGGGGTCGGCCGTGATCACCTCGAGCGCGTCGACCACGCCCTGCGCGTCGCCGCCGCCGCCGAGGTCGCAGAAGTTCGCCGGCCGGCCGCCCGCGAGCGCGATCACGTCGAGCGTCGACATCACGAGCCCGGCGCCGTTGCCGAGGATCCCGACCTCGCCGTCGAGCTTCACGTAGGTGACGTGCTTCGCGCGGGCGGCGCGCTCCTCGGGCGGGTACGCCTCGAGGTCGTACATCTCCGCGATGTCCGGCTGCTTGTAGAGCGCGTTGTCGTCGACGGTGAACTTCGAGTCGAGCGCGCGGATCTCGCCCTCGGGGGTCACGATCAGCGGGTTGATCTCGCAGAGCATCGCGTCGCTCTCGACGAAGCAGCGGTGGAGCTTCTCGATGATCGCGAGCAGCTGCTTCTGCTCGTTCGGGTCGTCGATGCCGGCGCCGTAGATCAGCTGGCGCGCCTGGTAGGGCTGGTACCCCTCGAGCGGGTCGACGTGGAGGCGCGCAAGCGCGTCCGGGCTCGTCGCCGCGACCTCCTCGATCTCGACGCCACCTTCCTTCGTGAGCATGAAGAGCGACTTCTTGAGGCCGCGGTCGAAGGTGACAGAGAGGTAGTACTCCTTCGCGATCTCCGACGCGCTCTCGATCCAGAGCTTGCGGACGACGTGGCCGCGGATGTCGAGGCCGAGGATCGCCAGGGCTTTGCGCTCGGCGTCGTCGGGGTCGTCGGCGAGCTTGACGCCGCCTGCCTTCCCGCGGCCGCCCGTCAGCACCTGTGCCTTGACCACGACCTGACCGCCGAGCTCCTCGGCGGCCACCCGCGTCTCGGCGGGCGTGCTCGCTAGGCGGCCGTCGGACGTCGGGATCCCGAAGCGCCGGAAGAGCTCCTTGCCCTGGTACTCGTAGAGGTCCACCGGCGGCGGATGCTATCCGCGCGCCGTCGTTCGAGCGGCGCCCGGTGTCAGACGGGTGCCGTAAGCGTCACGAACTGTCCACAGATCGGCTCGAGCACAGGGCTGGCGGGCTCGACCCCGGTGTCAGACATCGTACGACCAAGACAGTACGAACCGGCTAGTCGGCGTCGACGATCACGCAGATCGTCTGGCCGTTGCTCACTGCCTGGCCGGGCTCGACCGCGAGCTCCGTCACGCGCCCGCCGCGATGGGCCGTGATCTCGTTCTCCATCTTCATCGCCTCGACGATGCAGATCACCCGGCCCGCCTCGACTTCGTCGCCGTCGGCGACCTCCACCGCCAGCACCGTCCCTTGCATCGGCGTCACGACCGCGTCCTTCGCGCCGGTGTGCGCACCGCCTCGCGCCCGCTCGTGCCGCCGCCGCGCCAACTCCGCGTGTGGCGGCTCCGGCACCAGCGCCTCGACCTCGTAGCGCTTCCCGTCGAGCTCGAGGCTGAGCCGCCGCGCGCGCGTGGGCGCACCGTCCACCGCCGACGCGACGGTCGTCTGCCGCTGCGAGAGCTCCCGTGCCCGCGCTGCCAGCTCCTCCGACTCGACCACGCCGTGACAGGTCGCGCCCTCGACGAAGCACGG
>DASSMZ010000022.1:0-3448 GCA_035688325.1 Gaiellaceae bacterium | reverse complement strand
GGCGCGGTCGCGTCGCTCGGCATCGCGCGCAAGCGGCGCCCGCCGCAGGAGCAGGAGACCTACGAGGCGGTGCTCGAGGCGGCCTAGCTTCTGAGGATCGCGTAGCCGTCGCGCAGGAAGGGCGTTCGATCGACGAGGGCGCGGATCTCCTCCGGGGAGACCGTGCCCTCTTCGGTCACGATGCAGTCGATCAGCTCGGCCGGCGTCAGCTCGAACTCCGGCGCCGTCAGCTCGGGCGCGTCGGCGCTGACGAACGGCGCGAGCTTGACCACCTCGCACGCCACGACGACCGGCACGTTGTCGGCGGCCGCCGCCTCGGCGAGCAGCGTCGTGCCGGCCTTGTTGATCAGCGCGCCGTCGCGGAAGACGGTGTCGGCACCGACGAGCAGCAGCGACGCCCACTCGAGCCGGCTCGGCGCCTGCTCGTCCTCGACCAGCTCGACCTCGAGGCCGTTCTCGCGCAGGTCCTCCGAGAACGCCCGGCCTTCGTCCTGCGGTGAGGAGACCGTGCAGATGACGCGCTCCGGCGGGGTGTGAAGCAGGGCTTCGCGCACCGTTGCCGAAGCCGAGTGCGTGAGCACCACCGCGTCCTCGAGCCGGTCCTGCAGCTGGATCGCGATCGAGGCCGCCGCCCGTCGCCGCCCGTCCACCAGCGCGTCCGCCTCCTCGCGGACGAGCCGCTGGAGGTCGGCCACCTCGAGCCCCGTGTTCGCGGCCGCAGCGGCGAGGAGCCGTCCCACCGCGCCGGCGACCGCCCCGACGCCGGGCCTGCTGGCGGACAGCTCGCGCCCCGCCGCGACGAGGCGCTCGAGCAGCTCGTCACACGTCGAGGCTGGCGCAGCGGCCACGTCGGCCTGGGCCTCGACGGCACGGCGGGCCATCCAGCTGGCGCCGTGCCGGCGATCGGCCCTGAGCTCGGCGACGCGCTCGGCGAGGACACTCGACACGGCGGAATTGTTCCATAGGCGGTTCCGATGAGGCTGCTCGTGCTCGGGGCGCAGGAGACCGGGGTGCTTGCCGCAGCGCGCGCCCGCGGGCTGTTCCTGATCGCCGTCGACCGCGACGCCGGCGCGCCCGGCTTCCGGCTCGCGCACCGCCGGGCGATCCTGCCGCTCGACGACGAGCCCGCGCTCGAGCGGCTGGTCGAGGCCGGCCACGTCGACGCGGTGCTCGGCACCGACTCGCCGACGATTGCCGTCGCCGCGCGGATCGCGAGCCGTTTCGGCCTGCGCCACCCGCTGTCGCCCGAGGCCGCGCTGCTCGCGAGCTCGACGCTGCGGCGACGGACGAGGCTCGCCGAGGCGCGTGTCCCGCAGACGCGCTGGGCGATCCTGCGCGGCCATGGCCCCGCTCCGTTCCCGGCCGTCGTCCGCCCGGCCGACCGCAAGGGCCGTCGGCTCGCCGAGGAGGCGCCGGGCGCGGCCGAGGTGACCGTGACCGCGTTCTCGCGCGGCGGCACGTTCGAGCCGCTGCTCGGCAGCGGCGCGCCGGCCGAGCTCGCCCGCCGCGCGGTTCAGGCGCTCGGCATCCGCGAGGGCGTCACCTCGACGCGCCTGCGACTCGGCGTGGACGGCCCGCGGGTGGCGTCGCTTCGCGCTCACGTCGGCGCGCGCGAGGCCGAGCTGTGCCGGCTGCTCCGCGGGATCGACGTCCACGGCCTCGCGCTCGACGCGGCCCTCGGGCCGAGTCCGCTGGCCGAGGACGTACGCTTCGGCTCGGCCGATGCGCAAGTGGCATAACTCGTGAAGTACCGGAGGCTCCGGCTCGTGGCGACGCTCGTCGTCACCGGGCTGCTGACCGCGTACCTCGTCTGGAAGATCGACATCACGAAGACGCTGCACGCGATCGTGCACGCGAACCTCGGCTACTTCGCGGCGGCGGTGGCGATCATGATCGGCTCGGTGTGGCCGATGGCCTGGCGCTGGCAGCAGCTGCTGTCCGCGCGCGGGATCCACGACAAGCTGAGCTGGCTGACCCGGGCCTACTTCGTCGCGTACACCGCCGGGCAGCTGCTGCCGACCGCCGTCGGCGGCGACGCCGTCCGGATCTACGAGACCGCCAAGCGGCACACCGGGCGCGGCGGCGAGGTCGCGGGCTCGGTGCTGCTCGAGCGCGCGCTCGGCGGAGCGGCGACGCTCGCCCTGGCTGCGGTCGGCTTCGCGCTCGCGATCGGGCACTACCCGATCGGGCCGTACCTCTGGATCGAGGGCTTCTTCGTGATCGCGACGTTCGTGCTCGCCATTGCCCTGTTCGCGCGCAGCGCTCGGCCGCTGCTCGCGAAGACGGTGCCGCTGCTGCGCCTCCTGCGCGTCGAGCGGCCGATCCGCGCCGCCTACGAGGGCATCCACGCCTACCGCGACCACCCCGCGCTGCTGTTCGGCGTCTTCACGCTCACGCTCGCGGTCCAGGCGGTGCGCGTGCTCGCGATCTGGCTCGCCGGGAAGGCCGTCGGCGTCGACCTCTCGCCGCGCCCGTACTACGTGATGGGGCCGCTGCTCTTCCTCGTCCTGCTGGTGCCGTTCTCGATCAACGGCATCGCCGTCCGCGAGTCGTTCTTCGTCAGCTTCCTCGGCCGGCTCGGCGTCAACCCGGACAAGGCCTTCGCGACCGGTTTCCTGTTCTTCGTCGTGACGCTCTGCCTGTCGCTTCCGGGCGCGCTGCTGCTCGGGTGGCAGAGCATCCGCGGGCTGACCACCCGCGCCGCTGCGCCCGATGGCTGATCTCCGCGAAAAGTGCTGCGCACTTCTCGCGGGTCTGGCTTGTCCCATCGCTCTGCTCGGGAGATTGCGCGATCGCTGATCCCCGCGTCTCGGTCGTCGTCGTCACCTACAACGCGCTGCCCTGGGTCGAGCGGGCGCTCGAGAGCGTGCGCCGCCACGAGACGCTCGTCGTCGACCACGGCTCGACCGACGGAACGCTCGAGCTCGTGCGCGAGCGCTTCCCGGAGGCGCGCGTGATCGAGCAGGAGAACGCAGGGCTCGGCGGCGGCTCCAACGCGGGCATGCGCGCGGCCGCGGGCGACTGGTTCCTGCTGCTGAACTCCGACGCCTGGGCCGAGGGCGACGCGGTCGAGCGGCTCGCCGCGTTCGGCGAGGCGAACCCCGACGCGGCCGTCGTCGGGCCGCGCCTGCGCTACCCGGACGGGCGCCTGCAGCGCTCGGTGCGCGGCTTCCCGACGCTCTGGCGGCTCGCGACCGAGTACCTCTTCCTGCGCAAGCTCGCGCCGCGCTCGCACGCGCTCAACGCGCTCTACGGCGACGGCTTCGAGCACGACCGCCCGTACGAGGCGGAGTTCCTGATGGGCGCCGTCCTGCTCGTCCGGCGCGAGGCCGCCGATACGGTTGGCCTCTTCGACGAGGACTTCTTCATGTTCAGCGAGGAGACGGACTGGTGCTACCGCTTCCGGCAGGCGGGCTGGAAGGTGCTCTTCACCCCTGACGCCGAGTTC
>DASSMZ010000021.1:0-5213 GCA_035688325.1 Gaiellaceae bacterium | reverse complement strand
CTACCGCCGATGCCCGAGTACTACCGCCACACGCTCTCGAACGGGAAGACGGTGCTGGAGACGGCGCCGACGATCGAGTGGGGCTACCTGATCTACCTGACGGTGCTGCGCCTCTGCCAGTACTTCGGCGCGCACGAGGAGTGCGGCTTCTGCGACATCAACCACAACTGGCGCCAGCACAAGAAGGCCGGCCGGCCGTACACGGGCGTGAAGCCCGTCGAGGACGTGCTCGAGGCGCTCGAGCTGATCGACCGCCACGACGACGGCAACACCCACGCCTACACGCTCACCGGCGGCTCCGTCACCTCGACGGTCGACGGGCTCGCCGAGGCCGACTTCTACGGCCGCTACGCGCAGGCGATCGAGGAGCGCTTCCCGGGCCGCTGGATCGGCAAGGTCGTGGCGCAGGCGCTGCCGCGCTCCGACGCGCAGCGCTTCAAGGACTACGGCATCTCGATCTACCACCCGAACTACGAGGTCTGGGACAAGCGGCTGTTCTCGCTGATCTCGCCGGGCAAGGAGCGCTACGTCGGGCGCGAGGAGTGGCACCGCCGGATCCTCGACGCCGCCGACGTGTTCGGGCCGAGCCACGTGATCCCCAACTTCGTGGCGGGCGTGGAGATGGCGAAGCCGTTCGGGTTCGAGAGCGTCGACGAGGCGCTCGACTCGACGGTCGAGGGGCTCGACTACTTCATGAGCCACGGCGTCACACCGCGCTTCACGACCTGGTGCCCCGAACCGACCACGCCGCTCGGCCGCGACAACCCCGGCGGCGCGCCGCTCGAGTACCACGTGCGCCTGCTCGGCGCCTATCGCGACGCGTTGGCGCGACACGACCTCGAGCCGCCGCCCGGCTACGGCGAGCCCGGCGTCGGCAAGGCGGTCTTCTCGGTCAGCTCGTTCATGGACGTGCTGTGAGCCGCGTGAGCGTCGAGGAGGCCCGCGAGCTCTGGCTGCGCGCCGACGGCGAGGAGCTGAAGCGGCTCGCGAACGAGGTGCGCGGGCGCTACCACGACGCCGGCCGCGCGACGTACATGGTGATGCGGATCGTCAACTACACGAACGTCTGCGTCGCCCAGTGCGACTACTGCGCCTTCTACGTGCTGCCGAACCAGAGCGGCGGCTACGTGCTCTCTCGCGAGGACGTGTTCGCCAAGATCGACGAGCTGCTCGACGTCGGCGGCGACCTCGTCGGCTTCAACGGCGGCTTCAACCCGAAGCTGCCGCTCGACTTCTACTGCGACCTGTTCGCGTCCGTCCGCGAGCGCTACGGCGAGCGCGTCGAGTTCTACGCGTTGACCGTGGCGGAGTTCGTCTTCCTCGCCGACCGCGCCCGGATCTCGTACGCCGAGGCCGCGGCGCGGTTGCGCGACGCTGGCGTGCACTGGATCACCGGCGGCGGCTCGGAGATCCTGACCGAGGACTTCCGCGCCCGCCACGCCAAGTGGAAGTACACCGTCGCCGACTACTTCGAGGCGCAGCGCGCGATCGTCGAGGCCGGCCTGAACACGACCGCGACGATGGTGATCGGCTTCGACGAGACACTCGACGAGCGGCTCGAGCACCTGCAGCGGACGCGCGACTTCCAGGACGAGACCGGCGGACTGTTCTCGTTCCTCTGCTGGACGTACAAGCCGTTCGGCACGGCGCTTGGCGGCCGTGAGATCTCGGCGGACGAGTATCGCCGCTGGATCGCGCTCTCGCGGATCTTCCTCGACAACGTCAAGCACATCCGCACGTCGGTGCTGACGCAGAACGAGCAGGCGTTCCGGGCGCTCGACTTCGGCGCCGACGACTTCGACCTTCCGATCGAGGACGAGGTCACGCAGAAGGCGGGCGCCCGCATCGAGCTCGACCTCGAGGGCCTGCTCGCGATCCCGCGGCGGCTCGGCTACGAGGTCGAGTACCGCCGAGCCGAGCGGCCGGCGGCGCTGACGTCGTAGCCGTGACCACGCCTCGCTGGGAGCGATTCGAGGCGTTCCTGTGGGAGACGACGTCGCTGCTGGTCGTCGGCGAGACCGAGTCGCTCGTCGTCGACCCCGCGATCTCGGCGGACGAAGTCGCCGGAATCGAGCGTAGGGCGGTCGAGCTGGGCGCTCAGGTTCGGCACGTGCTGATCACGCACGGCGACTGGGATCACGTGTGCGGGATCGGGGGCTTTCCAGACGCAGTGGTCGCGATGGGCGAGGAGACCGCGGAGAAGGTCGCGAGCGGCGCGGCCGAGACGTCGGTCGAGCGCGCCGTCGAGGCGTTGGGCTTCGTCCGCGCCGGGTCCCCGCGCGTCGACCGGACGTTCGCGCGCGGGGCGGCGGCGGCGCTCGGCCCGTTCGCCGTCGAGACGTTTCCCCTGGTCGGGCACACGCCGGACGGCAGCGGCTTCCGCCTGCGCGAGCTCGGGCTGCTCGTCGTCGGTGACTACCTGTCGGCGGTCGAATTCCCGTTCGCGACCTCGCCGGCGGCGTATCGGCTGACGCTCGCCGGCCTGATCGAGCTCCTCCGCGAAGACCCGCCCGAGATCGTCGTCCCCGGTCACGGTCGGCCGCTCTCGGTCGACGAGGCCCTTGTCGTCGCTGAGGCCGACCTCGGCTACCTGCGCTCGCTGCACCGGGCAGTCGTGGACACGCTGGCCGGCGGCGCGACGCGGGACGAGACCCATGCAGCCGGCCTGGCCGTGGCCCTGCCCCGACCCTCCGCACCCGACCTCGAAGAGATGCGCGGCTTCAACGTCGAGCGGCAGATCGAGGAGATCTTGCCCGCCTAGGACGTCTCCCAGGGCAGGCCCGGCCAGGCGTCCGGCCGGCCGAGACGCCAGTGCGAATAGGGCGCGTACGCCTCGGACGGCCTCGGCGTCTCCTGCTCGACGCCGGCGCCGTGGGACTGCGCCGTCTCCGACACCGGGTAGACGATCGAGCCGCCCTCGCGCCTCGCGCCGACCATGAAGATCACGCACGGCTCGCCGCCGGTGCCCACGAACGTGTGCCGGGTGCCGGGCGGGCAGTGGACGAAATCCCACGCGCGCAGGGGCCGCTCCTGCTCCTCGACCAGCAGCAGGCACGTGCCGGCAAGCACGAGGAAGTTCTCCTGGCTCGACTCGGCGTGGTACATGCCGGTCGGCTTGTCGGGTTCGAGCACGGCGAGTGTGAAGCCGGTCTCGGCGAACATCTGCGGCTGAACGCCCGGCCGTTCCTGCAGGACACGCTCGCTGCTCTCGAACACGCAGCGGCCGCCGAACGCGTCGTTTCGAACCCACGCCGCCTCGCCGACGTTGACCACGAACCACCCCGGGTTGACGGGCGCCAGGCCCGAGCCGACCTCCTCCAGACGCGCTTCCTCCACGGCCATCTCGCTCCTTCCGTAGGGTGAGCGGGCATGCTGACGAATCGCTCCGCGCCGCCCGCGACCGTGACGCCCGTGCTGGTCTATCCGGACGTGCGCGAGGCCGTGGCGTGGCTCGAGCGGGCGTTCGGCTTCGGCGAGCGCGTGCGCATCGGCGAGGATCACCGCGCGCAGCTGCGGGTCGGCGAGGACGGGTCGATCGTCGTCGTCGACGTCCGCCGCGACCAGGTCGCGCCGAGCGGCGGCGTCGTCACGCAGGTGATCAAGATCCGCGTCCCGGACGTCGACGCCGCGTTCGCCCGGGCCCGAGACGCCGGCGCGAAGGTGCTCGAGGAGCCGCACACGTGGGAGTACGGCGAGCGCTCGGGCGTGGTCGAGGACCCGGCCGGCCACCGCTGGGAGCTGACGCAGACCGTGCGCGACGTCGAGCCCGAGGAGTGGGGCGGCGTCACCGTCGCGCCCTGGTAGCGGTGGTCGAGCGCGAGCAGCGGCGACCTGCGCCTCTGGTCGTTCCCGACCGCGACGATCGGGCCCGACGACAGCGCCTCCGTCCAGACCAGGGCGTCGTCGTCGAGCACGACCGTCCGCTGCGCCCGCTGCCCGACCTCGACCTGCATCAGTGGCGGCGAGCCTGCGCGACTGCACGCTACGTTTCGCCCCATGAGCCTGCGCGTCGCGTGGATCTCCCACTGCCCGGTCAAGGGGCTCGCCGTCCGGCAGCTCGACGAGTGCGAGCTGACGGAGGCGGGGATCGCGGGCGATCGCGAGTTCTTCCTCGTCGACGAGAACGACCGGCTGGTGAACGCCAAGGGGCTCGGTGTCCTGCAGCAGATCGTCCCGCGCCACGACCGCGCGGCCGGGACGCTGGCGCTGGCGTTCCCCGATGGGACGACGGTTGCTCGGGAACTCGCGTTCGACGGCTCGCTCGAGGCGCGGTTCTGGGGAGACCCCGTCGAGGTCCGCGTCGTGAGCGGCCCGTGGAGCGAGGCGATCTCCGACCTCGCCGCGCGCGAGCTTCGACTCGTCGCGCCCTCGGGGCCCGCGCCGGATCGCGGGCGAAGCGGCGCCGCGACGCTGCTCGGGACCGGCTCCCTTCGCGCCCTCGCGCGCACGCTCGGCGTTGAGGACGTCGACGGGCGCCGCTTTCGCATGAACTTCGGCATCGACGGCCTCGCCGAGCACGGGGAGGACGAGTGGCTCGGCCGCCGCGTGCGGCTCGGCGAGGCGGTCGTCGTGCCGCAGGGAAACGTCGGCCGCTGCGCGGTGACGACGCAGAACCCCGAGACGGGCACGCCCGACCTCGACACGCTGAAGGCGCTCGCCGCCTACCGCGGCGAGCTCGAGACGACCGAGCCGCTGCCGTTCGGCGTCTACGCGGCCGTCGCGGAGCCCGGCCGGGTCCGCGTCGGCGACACCGTCGAGCCGGCCTGACGCCGCGCCGGCATGACGCGCTTCGTCGTCGACTGCGACACGCTCCTCCGCATCGCGGCTGGCGAGCTCGAGGTCGCGGCCGGGCACCAGCTCCTCGCGCCGACGCTCGTCCGCTCGCAGGCGCTGTCTGCGCTGTACCGGGCTGCGCGTCGCGGCGACATCTCGAGCGAGCAGGGGCTCGAGCGAGTCACGCAGATCAACTCGCTGAAGGTGCGCTTCCTCGGCGACAGGGTGCTCCAGCGAACTGCGTGGCGGGTCGCCGCGGAGCTCGGCTGGGAGACGACGTACGACGCCGAGCTCGTGGCCTTAACACAGCTGCAGGCGGACGTCCTCGTCACCTCCGACCGCCAGCTCGCGCAGGCCGTATCCGGGCTGGCCGAGACGGCGACGCCCGACGCGCTGCGCCGAGACTGAACGCGGCGGACCGGGCGTCGTCGCAGGGGGGA
>DASSMZ010000274.1:0-9087 GCA_035688325.1 Gaiellaceae bacterium | reverse complement strand
AGCTCGAGCGGGAACGTCGAGGGCACGACGGCGTCCTGGACCCCGAAGCGGCGCGCGGCGCGCAGCGCCACCTCGAGCTCGATCTCCTCCCGCGACAGCCCCTGCGCGTACAGCTCGTCGATGCCGAACTCCTCCAGCGGCAGCGCCTCGATGTCCGGCGCGACGGCCTTGATGCGGCCGAGCTCGAAGGAGCTGGCGACGACGCTGCGCTTCCCGTCGCGC
Source organism: Gaiellaceae bacterium (assembly GCA_035688325.1). Taxonomy (GTDB): domain Bacteria; phylum Actinomycetota; class Thermoleophilia; order Gaiellales; family Gaiellaceae; genus AC-32. The sequence continues at coordinate 8,865 of DASSMZ010000274.1, read as the reverse complement.
TCCGCGTAGAGGAACGCGTCCGGCACGGTGAGCGGCACCTCGTGCCGCATCTCGGGCGAGCGCACCGAGTCTGCGTAGATGAGGACGTCTGCCACGGCGGCCGGGATCGTACATCTAGAGTCTCGGGTCGTGGAAGGCGTGCTCGAACGGGCCCAGGCGCTGATCGCCGGCTACGACGACGAGCTGAAGCGCGAGCTGCCCGAGGGCGTCGAGGTCTTCGACGCGCACGTCCACCTCGGACACGACATCGACGGCATGACCGGCGTCTACGAGGATCTCGAGCGGATCAACGAGCGCTACGGCATCTCGCGCTGCTTCATGTTCTGCATGGACGAGGTCGACCGGCACCCGGCCTTCAGCGCCGCGAACGACCGGACGCTGAACTACGCCTTCCGCTCGGGCGGCCGGCTGATCGCGTTCGTCCGGCTCGACCTGTCCGAGCAGCCGATCGAGGAGGCGACCCGCTGCCTCGACCTGGGCGCGCGCGGGATCAAGCTGCACCCGCGTGCGCAGCGCTTCCTGCTGAACGACGAGCGACTCGCGCCGGTGTTCGAGCTGGCCGCCGACCGCGGCGTGCCGATCCTGATCCACGGCGGACGCGGGCTGCCGCCGATCGCCGACCACCTGCAGCGGCTCGTCGAGCGCTACCCCGGCTCGCAGCTGATCATCGCGCACGCCGGGATTGCCGACCTCGGCTCGCTCGCAGCGCACTTCGCCGGGACGGCGGGCGTCTTCTTCGACACCTCGGTGTGGAGCCCGATCGACCTGCTCAGCCTCTACCACCTCGTCTCGCCCGAGCAGGTCGTCTACGCCTCCGACTACCCCTACGGCCAGCAGCCGAGCTCGCTCCTGATCGCGTTGCGAACGGCGCGGCTCGCGGGCCTCAGCGACGGGCAGCTGCGCGCGATGCTGAGCGGCACCGCGAGCCGGATCGCCGACGGCCAGGAGCCGCTCGAGCCGAGCGCGCCGATCGGCAGCAAGACGTTCTCCCAGCCGATGGCGTTCGCGCGGATCCACCAGTACCTGTCGATGGCGACGCCGCTGCTCTGGACGCGGCAGGCGGACACGATCGGCGTGCTCGGCCTGGCGCTCAACGCCTGCGCCGACCGCGACGGGCACCAGGAGGAGCGCGACCGGATCCGCGAGCTGCTCGAGGCGGCGCGCGAGCTCTGGCGCTCGCTGCCCGAGGTCGAGGACGAGGGCGAGCAGCGGATCGTGAGCCGTACGACGTTTCGGCTCGTCCACCTCGCGGACATCCTGGCGGTGACGTCCGGTGCCTAGCGGGAGCGATACGTTCCGCGAGGGGGACTGCGAGATGCTCATGACAACCACCTCTGCGGCGAAACGGAACGCGTAGCGTGCTCGACTTGCGTGTCAACGGAGCCGTGCTCGAGGTCGCCGACCCGCCGGTCGGGCGCACGCTCGCCGAGACGCTGCGCGACGACCTCGGCCTGACCGGCACCAAGATCGCCTGCGCCGAGGGGCACTGCGGCGCCTGCACGGTGCAGCTCGACGGCGTGCCCGTGCTGTCCTGCATCACGCTCGTGCACTCCGTCGGCGACCGGGAGGTGACGACGATCGAGGGCCTGCGCGAACATCCGCTCGTCGACGCGTTCGTGCGTGCCGACGCGCTGCAATGCGGCTTCTGCACGCCCGGGCAGATCGTGTCCGCCGCGGCGCTCGTGGCCGCCGACCCCGAGCCGACGCGAGAGCAGGTCCGCCACGCGATGGCGGGCAACCTCTGCCGCTGCGGCGCCTACCCGCGAATCGAGGAGGCAGTGCTGACATGGCGCGACTGATCCGGACCGAGAAGGAGGTCGAGGGCCGCTACACCGAGCAGTGGGTCGTCGTCGAGGGCGACGACGACGCGCTCGACCAGTGGCCGCAGGGCCCGGGCTCGGTCGTCGGACAGCCGGCGGCGCGGCAGGACGGGCACCAGCGCGCCCGCGGCCAGGCGATCTACACCGCGGACGTCCAGCTGCCGGGGCTCGTGCACGCGGCGGTGCTGCGCTCGCCCTTCGCTCGCGCGCGCGTGAACAAGCTCGACCTGTCCCGCGCGCTCGAGCTGCCGGGCGTCGTCGGCGCGATCGGGCCGGACGACTGCCACGTGCTCCAGACGGAGCCCGGCTACCACGGCGCTCCCGTCGCGGCGGTCGCGGCCGACAGCTTCGCCCGGGCGCGCGAGGCGCTCGCGCTCGTCGAGGTCGAGTGGGAGGAGCTCGAGCCGCTCCTCGACCCGGAGGAGGCCGTGCGGCAGGGCTCCCTCCACGAGGAGGCGAGGCGCTACGAGCGCGGCGACGTCGACGCGGGCTTCGCCGAGGCCGACGTGGTCGTCGAGGCCGAGTACCGCACGCAGACCGTCCTCCACAATTCGATGGAGACGCACCAGTCCGTCGTCCGCTGGGAAGGCGACACGCTCGAGGTCTACATCTCGACGCAGTACATCTGGGGCGTGCGCGACGCGATCGCGCAGACGCTCGAACTGCCGCCCGACCGCGTGCGCGTCGTCTGCAACTACATGGGCGGCGGGTTCGGCTCGAAGAACAGCCCCGGCGACTACACCTACATCGGCATCGCGCTCGCCGGCAAGACCGGCCGGCCCGTCCGCTGCGCGCTCACCCGCCGCGAGGAGAACCTCGCCAGCGGCAACCGCAACGCGACGATCCAGCGGCTGCGCGCCGGCGCGCGCTCCGACGGCACGCTCGTCGCGCTGGACGCGGAGTACGTGAACGCCGTCGGCTGGGCAGGGTGGTCCGGTCCGACGTACGGACCGATGGAGATGCTCTATGCCTGCGACAACGTCCGCACGCTGACGCACGGGGCGAAGCTGAACCTGCCGCCGAACGCGGCCTTCCGCGCGCCCGGCTTCGTCGAAGGGACCTTCGGCCTCGAGTGCCTGCTCGACGAGCTCGCCGCGCGCCTGGAGCTCGACCCGCTCGAACTGCGGCGGCGCAACCACGCCGACCACGACCTCGCCGACGGCCGTCCGTTCTCGTCGAAGAACCTGCTCGAGTGCTACCGGCGCGCCGATGCGCACTGGGCGCGTCGCGACGAGGTGCGCGCGCGCTCCGAAGGCCCGGTGCGGCGCGGCACCGGTCTCGCCAGCCAGATCTGGTACGGCGGCGGCGGCCCACCGTCCTACGCGGGCGTGCGCGTCGGCTCCGACGGCTACGCGACCGTGCTCACGGCGATGCAGGACATCGGGACGGGGACGGGCACCGCGATGGCCCAGATCGCCGCCGAGGAGCTGGGGCTGCCGCTCGAGCGCGTGCGCGTTGCCCTCGGCGACTCCGCGCGCGGCACGTTTGCCTCGATCTCCGCGGGCTCGTCGACGACTCCGTCGATGGGACCCGCGGTGCGTGCCGCCGCGGCGGACGCCGCCCGGCAGATCCTGGAGATCGCCGCGCAGCGGTTCCACCTCGAGGAGCGCGTGCTCACGTTGAAGGACGGACGGATCGTCTCCGCAGACGGCGGCTCGTGGCCGCTCGAGGAGGTGACCGGCCTGCTCGGGGATGCCCAGATCACGGGCAAGGGCGCCCGTGGGCCGAACCCGACGGGGATGCGCGTGCTCACGTTCGGCGTGCAGGTCGCGGACGTCGCCGTCGACGTCGAGACCGGCGAGGTGAAGGTCGAGCGGCTCGCGGCGATCCACGACGTGGGCCGCGTCATCAACCCGCTCGGCGCGCAGAGCCAGGTCGAGGGCGGGATCATCCAGGGCGTCGGCCACACGCTGTCGGAGGAGCGGCTCGTCGACCCCGAGACCGGTCGCGTGCTGACGCAGACGCTCGACGCGTACAAGCTGCCGACGATCGCCGACGTGCCCGAGATGGTGGTCGAGCTGCTCGACATCCCGGACGACCACCTGACGAACCTCGGCTCGAAGGGCCTCGGCGAGCCCCCGATCGTGCCCACTGCCGCGGCGATCGTGAACGCGATCCGTGACGCGACCGGCGCCGACGTGCGGTCGCTGCCGGTCACGCGCGAGGAGATGCTCCGCGCGCTGGCCGAGGCGAGAGAACGGGAACGGCTTGCAGCTGCTTCGGCCTGAGTCGCTCGCTTCGGCGACCGCGTCGCTCGGCAACGGCTCGGTCGCGCTCGCCGGCGGGACGGAGCTCGTCCCGCTGCTGCGTTCGCGGCTCGTCGAGGCGGAGACGCTCGTGGACGTGCGGGGAGTCGTCCCGCGCGGGGTGAACGGGACGCGGATCGGCGCCGCCACGACGCTGGCCGAGCTCGAGGCCGACCCGCAGATCCCGCAGGCGCTCCGCGAGGCCTGCGCGCTCGCCGCGTCGCCCCAGCTGCGCTCGATGGGGACGATCGGCGGAAACCTGCTGCAGGCGACGCGCTGCTGGTACTGGCGGCTGAAGTACCCGTGCTACCTGCACGGAGGCTCGCTCTGCCACGCGCGCCAGGGTGCGCACCGCGAGCACGCGATCTTCGGCAACGAGCGCTGCGCCTCGGCGCATCCGTCGGATCCGGCGGCGGCGCTGCTGGCGCTGAGGGCGTCGGTACGGACCGACCGGCGCGAGCTGCCGCTCGCCGGGCTCTACCGTCTCCCGACCGACGACGACCGCGACGTGGTTGCGCTTGAGCCGGGTGAGCTGATCCTCGAGCTCGAGGTGCCGCAGCCGGACGCGTCGACGTACCTGAAGGCGATGGATCGCGAGCGCTTCTCGTTCGCGCTCGTGGGCGTGGCGGCTGCGCGCTCCGGCGACGGGACGCGGCTGGCGCTGAGCGGCGTCGCACCGATCCCGTGGCTGCTCGCGTCGGCGGACGACCTCGATCGCGCCACGCCGCTGCCGGGCACCGCGTACAAGGTCGACCTCGCGCGGCCGCTGATCCGGCGGGCCCTCGAGGCCCTCGCGTGACCCTTCCGTCACCGTGTCTGACACCGTGACGGGGGCCACGCTCGGCTCCGGTCGAGGAAGCTGTGGAACGTTCGTCACACTCCGGGCACGCGTCTGACACCGGGGTCTGGGCGGTCGTGCTCGCGGCAGGCGCGGCCAGCCGGTTCGGGAGGCCCAAGCAGCGCCTGCTGCTCGAGCCGGTGCTGGAGCGCGTGCGGGCGAGCGGCGTCGACGGCGTTCTCGTCGTGACGGGCGCGCACGAGCTCGAGACCGACGCCCGCACGGTCCACTGCTCCGACTGGGCGCGCGGCCCCGGTGCATCCCTGCGTTGCGGGCTGGCCGCGCTGCCGGCCGACGCCGGGGCGGCGGTCGTCGTCCTCGCCGACGGACCGAAGCTCGAGCCCGAGGCGGTCGACCGCGTGATCACCCACTGGCGCGAAGAGCACGCGCCCGTCGTCGCCGCGACCTACGGCGGGACGCGCCTCCACCCCGTCCTGCTCGACCGCGCCGCCTGGGAGCAGGTTCCGGACGAAGGAGCACGAACACTCGACGCCGTCCTCGTCTCCTGCGACGATCTATCTCCTCCAGGAGACGTCGATTTCGCCGATGGACTGCCGGACGACCTGAAGCCATGGAGCTCGCCAGACCCCTCGCCGCCGAACCCGCAGGGCAGACGTCGCCGCTGACGTCGCTGCGCCTGCAGCGCAAGCTGACGGTCGATCAAGCCGCCAAGCGCGCCGCGCTCTGGCCGGAGCAGGTCGAGTGGCTCGAGGAAGGCAAGCTCTACCGTTTCCCGGGCCACGACACGGCCGTGCTCGCGCTCCTGCGCTACGCGACCGCGCTCGGGATCGACCACCGCGAGGCGCGCCGCCTCTCCGGCATGCCGGTCGAGCCGCCGGCGCCGAGACAGGTGGGCCGCTGGATCGCGGCGGGCGCGGCCGTCGCGGTATTCGTCGCCGCAGTCTACGTCTGCGCCGTCGGGCCCGGCGGCAACGGCCCGTCGGCGGCCAAGGAGCTCGCCGCGACCCTCCCGCCGCCGTGGAAGTACGGCGTCGACGTGCTGAACGGCAGCGGCGACATCAACTACACGCGTCAGGTCGCGAGCCGCGTCGGCTCGTTCGGCTACCGGATCCAGCACGTCACGAAGGCAAGCCGCTTCGACTACCGCACGACGGCCGTCTACTACGAGCCCGGCGGCAGCGCCGCCGCGCAGCGACTCGCGAGCCAGATCGGCTGCGGCAGCCCGAGGCCCCTCCCCGGCGGCTCGAACCCGCGCCGGCTGGTCGTGATCGTCGGCCCCGCGCGGGCCACCTGCTGACGCCTCAGATCAGCGGCGTGCGCAGCCCGGCGAGCTTCTGCCTGAGGTCGGGCGGCATCTCTTCGACGGCCGCCTGCCGGACGAACATCCGCAGCCGCTCCTCGAAGACGTAGCGCTTGCGGCAGTAGGCGCACACCTCGAGGTGCGCCTCGGCCTCGGCGCGCTCGGAGTCGGAGAGCTGCTTGTCGAGGTACGGCTGGAGGAGCTTCTCGCATTCTTCACACGGATCCACTCCGGGACTGAAGGACATCACGCGGTCTCCACCGTTTGCTCCGCCAGCTCCTGTTTCAGGATACGCCGCCCACGATGAAGCCGGGACATGACGGTGCCGATCGGGATCTCGAGGATCTGGGCCGCGTCGGCGTAGCTGAAGTCGCCGATGTCGACGAGCACGATCACGTCGCGGAAGTCATGCGGCACCGCCGACAGCGCGGCGACGACGTCGTCCTGCGAGAGCCGCTCGTCCACGCGATCCTGGTCGGCGCCTGGCTCGCGCCCGGCCTCCTCGAGCCGGTTGTAGAGGTAGTAGTCGCCCTCCTCCAGCGGCTGCAGGTCGGGCGAGCGCTGCTGCCGCCGGCCGCGGTCGATGTTCAGGTGGGTGAGGATCCGCAGCAGCCACGCGCGCAGGTTCGTGCCCGGCTGGAACGAGCGCCAGGCGCGGAACGCGCGTGCGTAGGTCTCCTGCATCAGGTCCTCTGCCTCCTCGCGGGTGGAGACCAGTCGCCGCGCCACGCGGTAGACCTGGTCGGCGAGGTCGAGCGCCTCCTCCTCGAAGCGCACCCGGTCACGCGCCGCCTCGGCGAGCTGTCTCGGATCGTGCTCGGGAGTGGTCTCGCCCATCGCGGGGCCACCCTAGCATCGTCGTATCTGGACTCTGAAACGCCTCGGCGCCGCCCGGCATTCCCGTTTCCGAAGGGGGCGCCGCGGGTACGCCGGACCCCGTGGAGGGCTACGACGTGATCGGAAGCGACGACCACAAGCTCGGCGAGGTCGCAGCGGTCGACGGCGACCTGCTGATCGTCGAGGGCGGGCGGGTCCGCAAGTCGCGGCACGCGATCCCGCTGGCATTCGCGCACGCCGACGAGAGCGAGCAGGTCGTGCGGCTCTCCGTCTCGAAGGCGGTCGTCGACGACTCGCCGCCGCTCGAGAACGGCGACGTCGACCGGCAGGCGGTCGCGCAGCACTACGGCCTCGTTCAGCCGACCGAGGTGGATCCCGACTCGGCCGCCGAGGAGGACGCGCTGCGGAGCGGCGTCGAACCGGCGCCGATGGAGCGCGCGCGGATCCGCGAGGGCGAGAGCGAGGCGGGCCTGCGCGGGCGGCAGATCATCCCGCCCGACGCGCACGACAAGCTCTAGCCGAGCTCGCGGAAGCCGGCTTTCGCCATCGTCGCGAGGATGGCGTCGCGGTCCGTACGCTCGTCGTCCCACTGAAGCTGCAACTGGCCCATCAGGTTCGCGTTCGCGAGCTCGATTCCGTCGTGGCCGCGGAGCGCTCCGGCCAGGCGGCCGACGCAACGCTCGCACCGGATCCCGCTGACCTGGATGGTGTCGGAGAGGATCGCCATCTAGCGCGATCGTACCGTCCGCTCGACGGCGTCGGCGGCGACGGACTCGAGGCCCTTCGAGCGGCCGAGCTCGAGCTGCCGATCGCCCTCGCACGCCTTCGGGTCGATCGCGTCGAGGAGCTCCGCGGTCCCGAGCGCCCGGGCCGCCGGCTCGACCAGCCGGAGCAGCTCGTCGAAGAGCGCCGGCACGGCGACGAGCCGCGAGCCGTCGGGGTGGATCAGCTCCGCGCGCGGCCCGAAGCGCAATGCGGCCCAGCGGTTCTGCGCGTAGTCGCCGCGGTCGGCCGGCGCGGACGGCTCGGCCTCGAGCACGGTCACGCAGAGCGCCTGCAGCAGCGCGACGAAGGCGCCGGTCCGCTCGACCTCGGTCGGCTGGTCGGGCGCGCGAACCTCGAGCGTGCCGAACTTCGGGTGCGGCCGTATGTCCCACCAGAAGCGCGTGTAGCCGTCGGCCAGCCCGATCTCGACGAACCGCTCGACGAACGCCTCCCACTCCGCGTAGGAGGCGAAGACCGGCGGCGCGGCGGCTCGCGGCAGCAGGGCCAGCACCTCCGCGCGGGCCGAGGCGAGGCCCGTCTCCTCGCCGGCGAGGTACGGCGAGTTGGCCGACAGCGCGAGCACGAGCGGCAGCCACGGCAGCACCCCTTCGAGTGCTCGCATGCACTCCTCCGCCCCCGGCATCGACACGTGCACGTGCAAGCCGCAGACCGCCTGCCGCCGCGCCGAGATGCCCGCGTACTCGACGAACTCGCGGTAGCGCGGGTCGGGCGCGACGTCCTGCGCCTGCGGGAGGCTGAACGGGTGCGTGCCGGTCGCGGCGATCCGGAGCCCGGCCGAGCGTGCGCCCTCGTCGGCGGCGGCACGCAGCTGCTGCAGCGCCCCCATCGCCTCGTGCGGCGTCGCACAGACCTCGGTCGCCAGCTCGACCATCGATGCGAGCAGCTCCATCTTCAGCACGCCCGGCAGCTCGCGCCCCGGGGCGGCGTCGAGGAGCGTCTCGACGCCAGGGGCGAGCGCCAGCGTGCCCGCGTCCAGGATCAGCACCTCCTCCTCGACGCCCAACGACCACGGCGCGCTCCGGCCGAAGGCCTGCTCGATCACGCCCGTACGCTAACCGGGCGGCTGCGTCACGGGTT
>DASSMZ010000273.1:0-2302 GCA_035688325.1 Gaiellaceae bacterium | reverse complement strand
AGCCAGCGCGGCCCGTCCGCGAGCGCCCAGAAGATCGGGAACGCGAACAGGCTCTGCCGGCCGAAGCTCTGCATCGTCCCCGAGAGGAGCAGCGAGGCGACGACGACGGTCGCGAACGCCGCCCACGGCCGGTAGCGCTCGCCCAGCCGCCAGAGCACGACGAGCAGCGGCAGGACGAGCGCCGCGCGGGCGCTGTCGACGAACCCTTCGAGGCTCCTCGTCGCCGCGAGCAGGAACACGACGGCGCAGACGTAGCCGGCGACGAGCGTCGTCCAGAGCCCGAAGCGGCGCCAGACGAGCACGAGCGCGGCCACGGCCGCCAGGGCGAAGACGGCGATGACCGCGCCGTGCTGCGAGAGCAGCCGCCCCGCCTGGTGGAGCCAGTGCGGGAAGTTGTGCGGGCCGCCGCGTCCCCAGAGCCGCTGTGCATCGAAGAATACGGTTGCCCGGTCGCTGCGCGCCCAGAAGTAGCCCTCGACGACGGCCGCCGCCGCGACCGGCAGCGCCGCGCCGATCCAGCCGCGGACGCTTCGGCGCCCGACCCAGAGCAGCGGCAGCGCGATCAGCACGCCGTTCGGCCGCGCGAGGGCGGCGACCGCGCCGAGGGCTCCGGCCGCCAACGGTTTGCCGCGCAACGCGAGCGCCGCGGCCCACGCAGCCGCGGCGAGCGCAAGTGCGTCCGGGTAGACGAGCGCGAGCGCGAACGACCCGGGCCAGCACGCGAGCGCGAGCGCGCTACGCAGCCGCACCGGCGGCAGGCCGGCGGACACGCCGAAGAAGGCGGCCGCGCTCGCCGCCCATGCCGCGCCGGCGCCGACGACGACGTCCCAGTGCGTCCCCGCCCAGCGGAGCAGCAGCGGCCAGAGCGGGAAGAACGCGTACTGCCGCTCGACCACATGAGCGGGGTAGCCGGCCCGGGCGATCAGCTCGTACCAGTTGTAGTCCCAAGAGAAGAGCGGCCAGAGCCCCTGGTGCTCGTACCAGCCGGGGTGCCAGTGGTACGCGCCGGCGGCGAGGCCGATTGCGACGGTCGCCAGCACGGCGCCGAGCCACGCCAGCCAGACGAGCCCGATGCGAGCGTCGCGCCGGCGCACGGCGCGAGTCTAAGGCGCCGACTCGGCGGCGCCGACCAGAGAGGGCGTGCGGGCTTCGCCCGTGCGCCCGTCTTGGTGTCAGGCGGCGGGGATCTCCTCGGCGCCGAGCTGCTTCTGCCACCACTCGGACTCGCGGCGCTGGAGCTCGGTCTGGGCCTTCGCGACGTACGCGGCGAGCTCACGCTCCTGGTTGGCCAGCCGCTCCTCGAGCTCGCGCAGCTGTTCCTCGCGCTCCTCGAGCTTGTCCGTCCGGATCTCGACGTCGGCCTCGAGCCGCGCCTCGCGCAGGTCGAGCTCGCCCTCGCGGTCGTCGAGCTCCCTGAGGCGGTTCTGGATCGATTCCTCGAGGCCGCCGAGGCGGGCCTCCTTGCGCTCGTGGCGCTTGCGGTGCGACTCGGCGGTCGTCTCGAAGCTCTCGAGCTCCGACTCGCGCTTCGCCAGCTCCCGCTCGCGTTCCTCGAGCCGCGACGTCCACTCCTCGAGGTCGCGACCGCGGTTCACGTCGCGCTCGGCGTTGGCGATCGAGGCCTGCAGCCGGTTCAGCTCGGCCTCCCGCGCGGTCAGGTCGAGCTCGCGCCGGTCGAGCTCGGCGGAGCGTGCCACGGCCTCTCGGGCGACCCTGCCCTTGTCGGCCAGCTCGCGCTCGAACCGCTCGGCGTCGTCGCGCAGCTTCTCCTGCCGGAGCAGGAGCTCGGCCTCGCGCTCTCCGATCGCCTCGTCGCGGGCGGCGACGCGCGCCGCCTCCTTCTTCAGATCGTTCTCGCGCGCGGCCAGCTTGCGCTCGCGCTCGGACATCTCCTTGTCGCGCGCGCGCCACTCGTTCTCGCGCTTCGTCAGCCCGCGCTCGCGGCCGTCGAGCCGCGCAGTCGCCGCCTGCTCGCGCGTCGCGACTTCGGACTCCTTCCGCGCCAGCTTCTTCTCGCGCTCCTCGACCGCCGCGCGGGCCTTCGCGACCTCGCCCAGCGCCCGGTCGCGCTCCCGGTCGGCGCCCTGCAGGTCGCGCAGCTTCAGGTCGGCGGCCTCGCGCTGCTCGGCGGCCATCGCCTGCTCGGCGGCCGCCTCGGCCTGGAGCTCGGCGACGCGCGCGTGCTCGGCCTCGATCGCCTCGCGCTGGTCGCGGACGCGACGCTCGCGCTCCTCGAGCTCGACCTGGAACTCGGCCAGCTTCGCCTCGCGCTCGTCGAGGGTCGCCGCCCGGTGCGCGAGCT
>DASSMZ010000234.1:0-12889 GCA_035688325.1 Gaiellaceae bacterium | reverse complement strand
TGGCGTGCGGGTTGGCGCTCATGCGCCGCTCGCCGCCGGGCGGCAGCTCGAGCAACTCCGGCAGCGGCGCGCCGTCGTCGGTGAACAGCTCCCGCGGCCGATACGACCGCATCCACTCCTCCAGCTGCCGCAGGTGCTCCGAGTTCTCGCGCGGGTCGACGATCGGCACCTGGTGCGAGCGCCACGTGTTCTCGACCGGCTTCCCGTCGACCTCCTTCGGGCCGGTCCAGCCCTTCGGCGTCCGTAGGACGATCATCGGCCACCCGGCGCCGGAGCCCCCCTTGACCTCGGCGATCCCGTCGAGCGCCTCGTCGAGCGCGGCCGCGAAGCGCTCGTGCACCGCGAGCGGGTCCTCGCCGTCGAACCCGCCGGTGACGAGGATCGGTCGGTAGCCGTAGCCGCGCAGCAGCTCGACGAGCTCGCGCTCCGGGATCCGGGCGAGCACCGTCGGGTTCGCGATCTTGTAGCCGTTCAGGTGCAGCACCGGGAGCACCGCGCCGTCGGTCGCGGGGTCGAGGAACTTGTTCGAGTGCCAGCTGGTGGCGAGCGGCCCGGTCTCGGCCTCGCCGTCGCCGACGACGCAGCAGACCGTCAGCTCCGGGTTGTCGAAGGCGGCGCCGTAGGCGTGGGCGAGCGAGTAGCCGAGCTCGCCGCCCTCGTGGATCGACCCCGGCGTCTCGGGCGCCGCGTGGCTCGGGATCCCGCCCGGGAACGAGAACTGGCGGAAGAGCGCCTTCAGGCCGGCCTCGTCGAGCGTCACGTGCGGGTAGAGCTCCGTGTACGTCCCTTCGAGGTAGGCGCACGCGACCATGCCGGGGCCGCCGTGGCCGGGCCCGCAGATGTAGATCGCGTCGAGCTCGCGCGCCCGGATCGCGCGGTTCATGTGCGCCCAGATCAGGTTCAGCCCGGGCACCGTGCCGAAGTGGCCGAGCAGCCGCGGCTTGACGTGCTCGGCCCGCAGCGGCTCGCGCAGCAGCGGGTTGTCGAGCAGGTAGATCTGGCCGACGGAGAGGTAGTTCGCCGCGCGCCAGAAGGCGTCGAGGCGCTCGAGCTCGGAACTCACCAGCTCTTGAGTGCCCGCTCGCTTGGCCGTGTACCCACGCGCACGCGGGCATCCACCGCGACGCAGCCGTCCGGGCCGGCGATCACCGGGTTCAGGTCGAGCTCGCTCACCTCCGGGAAGTCTTCCGCAAGCCGGCCGAGCCTGTGGACGAGATCCTCGAGCGCCGCCTGGTCGGCCGGGGCCGCGCCGCGGAAACCGGCGACGAGGCGGCCAGCCTTGCCGCGCGTGACGAGCTCCTCGGCGTCGGCGTCGGTGAGCGGGGCGATCCGGAACGTGGCGTCGCCGATCAGCTCCGCGAAGACGCCGCCCGGGCCGAACGCGACGAGCGGGCCGAACACCGGGTCCTGCACCACGCCCGCGAGCAGCTCCGTGCCGCCCTTCAGGTACTGCTGGACGATCACCGGCGCGCCGATCCGCTCGACCGCCTCGCGCACCTGCTCCTCGTCGGCGAGGTCGAGCGCGATCCCGCCGGTCTCCGTCTTGTGCGCCCCCGGGGCGGCCGTCTTCACGACGACCGGGTAGCCGATCTCCTCCGCGGCGGCGATTGCGTCGTCCGCGCTGGCAGCCGTCCGCTCGGCGACGAGCGGGATGCCGTAGGCGCCGAGCAGCGTGCGCGCCTGTGCCGGCGGCAGCCAGCTCTCGCCGGCGGCCTCGACCACCGCGCGCGCCGTCTCGCAGTCGATGCCGTCGAGCGCCGGCACGCTCCCGGCCGGGCGGCGGAGCCACTCGGCCCGCTCGGCGACGAGGCCGAGGGCGCGTGCGGCCGACTCCGGGTACGCGAAGCTCGCGAGCTCCGACTCGAGCAGCTCGACCGGCATTCCCTCGGCGCTCATCACGGCCGCGAGCACCGGCTTGTCCGATTCGGCGGCCCGGGCCGCGAGGCAGATCGAGTGCGCGACCTCGTCGGCGCCGGCGACGACCGGCGGGACGAAGAGCGCGATCAGCGCGTCGAGGCGCGGGTCGGCGAGCAGCGCCGGGATCACCTGCTCGTAGGTCGCGCCGGTCGCGGAGCCGAGCATGTCGACGGGGTTCGAGACGCTGGCGTCGCCGGGAAGGAGCTCGCGCAGCCGCTCCTGCGTCTCGTGCGTCGGCTCCGGCAGGTCGAGCCCCGCCGCCTCGCAGGCGTCGGCGCAGAGGATCCCGAGGCCGCCGGCGTTCGTGAGCACGCCCACGCGGCGGCCGCGCGGGAGCGGCTGGCTCGAGAGCAGGCCCGCCACGTCGACGAGCTCCTCGAGCGTCCGCGCGCGTAGCACGCCCGCCTGGTGGAAGAGCGCGTCGACCGCGGCCTCCGAGCCGGCGAGCGCGGCGGTGTGCGAGCTCGCGGCCTTCGCGCCGGCCGCCGTCGCCCCGCCCTTCATCGCGAGGATCGGCTTCTTGCGCGCGACCCGCCGCGAGACGCGCGCGAACTTGCGCGGGTTCCCGAACGACTCCAGGTAGAGCAGCACGACGTCGGTCTCCGGGTCGTCCTCCCACCACTCGAGCAGGTCGTTCGACGAGACGTCGGCCTTGTTCCCGATCGAGACGAAGGCCGAGAAGCCGAGCCGCGCGGAGCCCTGCTCGAGCAGCGCCAGCCCGAGCGCGCCCGACTGGGACGAGAACCCGATCCGGCCCGCCGGCAGCGCGCGCGGCGCGAAGGTCGCGTTCAGGCGTGGCTTGGACGACGCCATGCCGAGGCAGTTCGGCCCGAGCAGCCGCGCGCCGTGGGCGCGCACGAGCGCCAGCAGCCGCTCCTGGCGCGCGACGCCCTCGGCGCCCGTCTCGGCGAATCCGGACGAGATCACGCAGATTGCGCGGACGCCCTTCTCGAGCGCCTGCTGCGCCGCCTCGATCACCTGCGGGCCCGGCAGGCAGATGACGGCCAGCTCGACGGGGTCGGGGATCTCGGTGATCGAGCCGTAGCCGCGGACGCCCGCGACCGGCTGGCCGCCGCGGTTGACGGGGTAGGCGGCGCCGTCGAAGTCGGCCTCGAGCACGTTGCGGAAGAGCTCGCCGCCGATCGAGCCGCGGCGGCGCGAGGCGCCGATCACGGCCACGCTCGACGGTTCGAAGAACGGCCGCAGCGAGGCGGCGACGGCGACGTGGTCACGCTCCTCGACGCGCTCCAGGAACGCCTCGGTCGCCGCGATCGGGAAGCCGACCTCGACCTCGCCGTGCTCGAGCTCCCGGACGACGTCGAAGCCGGCACCGGTGAAGACGCTCAACATCTGCTGGTTCTCGGCCATCACCTGCGCGACGAAGCGCGTGATGCCGCGCTCGGCGGCACGGGCGGCGAGCTGCTCGAGCAGCCGCGTCCCGATGCCGCGCCCCTGCTCCGCGTCGGCGACCACGAAGGCCGCCTCGGCCGTCGCGGGGTCGCGCAGGCGCACGTAGTTGGCGATCCCGACCACGCGGTCGCCGAGCCACGCGGCGAGCACGCCGCGCTCGACCCAGTCCGGCTCGAGCAGCGTCTCGGCCAACGCGTCGTCGACCTTGCGGATGCCGTGGAAGCGCAGGTAGCGGCTGCGCTCGGAGAGCCCCTCGAGGAATGCGAGCACCGCCTCGGCATCGCCGGCGCCCGGCGGCCGCAGCCGAAGGGTGCCGCCGTCCTTGAGGATGACGTCGACTGCTCCCTGCACTGTTGGTGTCGTGGCCACGGGCGGCCTCCTCACGTCGCGTTGGTGCAAGTTTCGTCCGCCTGCGGCGCGCCTGCATCCGGTGTTTTCCCGCAATCCCGACGGACGTTCCCGCAGGTGCGAATCCGTCGGCGCCCGGATGTGAGCGAGCGCGCGAGCGCCGAAGCTCCGAGCACGAAGGAGGTTTCCAGATGAAGCAGATCCTCGTCGCCACCGACGGTTCCGAAAACGCCCACTACGCGGTCGACGAGGCGATCTCCCTCGCGCGCTCGAGCGGCGCGCGGCTCGTCGTCGCCTACGTCCGGCACGCGCCGCTGCCCGTGCTCGGCGAGCCCGTCTACCAGCGCTCGCTCAGCCGTGAGCTCCGGACCGCGCAGGAGACGACGGCGCTCGCTACCACGAAGGCGTGCGGCGTCGGCGTCGAGGTGGAGGTCGAGATCGTCGAGGGCAATCCCGCGGCCCGCATCCTCGACCTCGCGCGCATCCGCGACGTCGACCTGATCGTCGTCGGCTCGCGCGGCCTCGGCACGCTCGCCGGCGCACTGCTCGGGAGCGTCTCGCGCGAGGTCGTGCACCGCGCCGACCGCCCGGTGCTCGTCGCCACGCGCAGGGCCGCCCGCCGCCGCGCCGCCTGAAGACGCCAGTACCCTTGCAGCGTGGAGTCGGCGAAGCCGAGCGAGCTCCGGCTGCGCGCCCTGCTCGAAGCAGGGATGGCGCTTGCATCGGAGCTTTCGCTCGACAGCCTGCTTCAGCGCCTGGTCGAGCTCGCCGCCGACCTGACCGGCGCGCGCTACGCGGCGCTCGGCGTGATCGACCCGACGGGGTCGCACCTCGAGCGCTTCATCACGCACGGAGTCGACGAGCACACGCGTGCCGCCATCGGCGACCCGCCGCACGGCCGCGGCATCCTCGGCGCGCTGATCACCGACGCACGACCGCTGCGGCTGCACGCCATCTCGGACGACCCGCGCTCGGTCGGGTTCCCGCCGAATCACCCGCCGATGGGCTCCTTCCTCGGCGTGCCGGTGCTGCTGCGCGGCACGGCGTACGGCAACCTCTACCTGTCCGAGAAGGAGGACGGCTCCGACTTCACCGACGCCGACCAGGCGCTCGTGGAGCTGCTCGCCGCCCAGGCAGCCGTCGCAATCGAGAACGCGCGGCTGTACGAGTCGTCGACGCGCTGGTCGCGCCAGCTCGAGTCGCTGATCGAGGTGAGCACCGCGCTCGCGCGCGAAACGGACGTCGACCGCCTCCTGGAGCTCGTCGCCCGGCGGCTCGCGGAGCTGCTCGATGCGCGCGCGGTCGCCGTCGCCTTGCCGTCCGGAGAGGACGAGCTGCGGATCGTGACGGTTGCGGGCGAAGACGCGGACGACCTCGAGCGGTCGACGATCCGGCTCTCGGACTCGAAGGCGGGCCGCGTGCTCAAGCGCGGACGCAGCGAGCGCGTCGACGCGCTGATCGACGACGCGGAGGTGCACCGCGGCTTCACGCGCGGCCTCGGCGCCCGCACCGGGATCTGGGTGCCGCTCGTCGTCCAGGGCCGGCCGATCGGCGTCATCACCGCGTACGACAAGCTGACGACGCCGGACGCCCGCTTCACGGAGGACGACGTCCGGCTGGCCGAGACCTTCGCGGCGCGCGCCGCGGTCGCGGTCGAGCTCTCCGAGCGCGTCGAGCGCGACGCGCTGCGGCGGGTCGTGGCCGCGCAGGAGCTCGAGCGCCAGCGCCTCGCGCGCGAGCTGCACGACGAGACGGGGCAGGCGCTGACGTCGATCCTGCTCGGCCTCAAGCAGCTCGAGGGCAAGGAGTCGCCCGAGGCGCTGGAGGGCCTGCGCGAGCTCGTGGTCGCGACGCTGCGGGACGTGCGCCGGCTCGCCGTCGAGCTGCGGCCGAAGGTGCTCGACGACTTCGGCCTCGTCCCCGCGCTGGAACGGCTCACCCACGGCTTCGCCGAGCAGACCGGCATCAAGGTCGACCTCGAGGCGGGCTCGATCACCCAGCGGCTGCCGGTCGAGGTCGAGACCGCGATCTACCGCATCGTCCAGGAGTCGCTCACGAACGTCGTCAAACACGCCCGCGCGCAGCGGGTCAGCGTGCTGCTGACCCGTGCGAATGGCAGGATCAAGGCCGTGATCGAGGACGACGGCAACGGATTCGAGCCTTCGGCGGCCGACGCCGGCGGCATCGGGCTGATCGGGATGCGCGAGCGGATCGAGCTCCTCGACGGCTCGCTGGCGGTCGAGTCGAGCCCGACGAGCGGCACGACGGTCGCGGTGGAGGTTCCCGGATAGCGACCCGCGTCCTGATCGTCGACGACCACGCGGTCGTCCGCTCGGGCCTGCGGCTCGTGCTCGAGGCCGAGGACGACCTCGAGCCGGTCGGCGAGGCCGGCACGGCGCGCGAGGCGATCTTCGAGGCGCGCTCGACGAAGCCCGACGTGATCCTGCTCGACGTCGTGATGCCGGAGCAGAGCGGCCTCGACGCGATCCCGACGCTGCTGCACGAGAACCCGCAGGCGAAGGTCCTCGTGCTCTCGATGCAGGACGACCCGCAGTACGTGCGAGAGGCGTTCGCGGCCGGCGCGAGCGGCTACGTGCTCAAGGAGGCCGCCGACAGCGAGGTCGTCGCCGCGGTGCGCGAGGTCGCGGGCGGCGGGCGCTACGTCCACCCCGAGCTCGGCGCGCGACTCGTCGCGGCCGAGTCGGCGGAGCGGAAGCGGGCCGAGGAGGATCCGCTGTCGGAGCGCGAGAGCGAGGTGCTGCGGTTGCTGGCGCTCGGGCACACGAACCAGGAAATCGCCAAGCAGCTCTTCATCTCGGTGCGCACGGCCGAGACGCACCGGGCGCACATCATGCAGAAGCTGCGGCTCTCGAGCCGCGCGGAGCTCGTCCGCTACGCGCTCGACCGCGGACTACTGGAAGACCCGCCCGCCTAGCTCACGCAGCTGCGACGGTCGCGTGCGCGCCGTGCGGCGGAACCACCAGTACCGGGCACGGCGCCACGTGCAGCAGCCGCTGCGTGACGCTGCCGAGCAGCAGCCCGATCGCAGGGCCGTGGCCGCGAGTGCCGACGACGATCGCGTCGGCCCCGAGCTCGCGCGCCGTCTCGGCGATCGTGTGCGCGGTGCCCGCCGACAGGCGCGGGACGATGCTGAACGACGCGTCGAGCCCCTGCTTGCGTGCCTCCTGCACCTGCTCGTGGATCTTCGCCTTCAGCTCGTCGCGATCGCCCATTGCCGCGTACGGCGACGAGCGGCCGACGAAGTGCTCGTCGACGAAGACGGCCACGAGCTTGCCGTGCCCGTCGGCGACGAGGGCCGCGGCGGAGGCGAGCGCGGTGTCGGCGGCGGGCGACCCGTCGGTCGCCCAGACAACGGTCTCGTACATGGTGACCTCCTTTCGCTGGCCTCAATGTGGCAGGCCGAGGCCGGGAGGCCATCGGCTCAGACCCGCAAGTCGCTACGGGTTCCCCGCAGAGATGCGAAGGCCGCCCGGAGGCGGCCTTCGCTCTATGCGACGGAGGAGCTTTATGCCTTCGCGGCGACTCCGCCTTCCTTCTCGCCGCGCTGGAGGAAGCCGAACGCGGGCTTGGGGCTCTCGAGCGCGCCGCCGATCGCCAGGATCTCGAAGCCGAGGCCCGTGATCAGAAGGGCGATCCCGATGACGACTCCGAAGAGCGCCATCTGCGTGGCGAAGTAGCTCGTGTTGAGGGCCGTGGTCAGCGCCGTGTAGGTGACCCAGATGTCGCGGCGGCCGTTGTTCACCGGCTGCTGCGTCTTCGGATCGGTCACGGCGTACTTCGGGTCGTTCGTCGCGCCCAGGCCGTCCGTGTACTTGATCGGCGTGTTGGGCTTGGCGACGTAGCGTCCCATCTGCGAGTAGGTCAGGCCCGAGGTGGCGCCGTACGTGTGGATGCGCATGTACTTCGCGAAGCAGCGCGCCTCCGAGCCGGTGTCGACGAGCTGGTTCGCAACGGAGCAGTTCGGCGTCGTGATCGCGGACGGCGTCATGGTCGAGCCGCCCGCCTTCAGCTGCGCGAACAGCTTCTGCTGGGCCTGCTGCGCCGCCTTCACCTCGCCGGCGATCGCCGACTGCGTCATGTCGGGCGTGCCGGTGATCTGCTCCTGCTTGAGGGAGTCGGACACCGTCGAGCGGCCGTTCATGCCCATCACGATCGCCGCGATGCCGAAGGCGATCAGGACAGCGCCGGCGACCACTCCGCCGATCTCGAAGACCTTTCTCATCGTTCTCTCCTTCCGTCGCGGTCGCCTTCCCTGCGACCTTTCGGCGGAGTGTGGTCGGGCTCGGCCTCCCCGCCATCGGTAGCGAGCCGGGATCTTGGTGCGGGCGATCCCGGCTCGCGTTGCGGGTTTTCCGCTAGTGGGCGACCGCCGCTTCCTCGCGCGCGGCTACCCCGCGCACGACCAGCACGGGCCGCCGGGCCTCGCGCAGGATGCCGCGCGAGACGCTGCCGAGCAGCGCGCTCGCGAACGTTCCGTGGCCCCGGGAGCCGACGACGATCACGTCGGCGTCGATCGTGTCCGCGTACGCGACGATCTCGTCGACGGGCTCGCCCTTCAGCAGCCGCGTGTGCGCGTGCACGCCCCGCTGCTCGGCCTGCTCGCGCGCCGCGTCGAGCGGTGCCGACTCCTCGTCGCTCAGCTCGTGCGGCGCCGAGACGGTGACGCCGAAGCCGCCGGCCGGCAGGACGTCGACGGCGGGCACGACGAGCACGAACGTCACGTTCGCGCCCTGGTCGCCCGCGAGCTCGAGGCCGAAGTCGACGGCTTCCTGCGCGGAGGGAGAGCCGTCCACGGCGATCAGAATGGTGTCCATCGTCTCCTCCTTCGCGTCGCTTGCCCATCAAGCGTCGGCGCCGCGCGCGCTCGCCGCATCGGGCAGCACCCCGGCGCGGCTTCGGTAGTTGACCGCAGGGGCGATCGGCGTTCGGCCCGATGGCCTCGCGCCCGCCGGGGCGGACGATGCGGCCGAGATCTCATGGAAGGAGGAGCCATGGCCACGCACCTACCGGCCGCGAACGGCACCTCGAAGGCATGCGGGATCGACTCCGTCGCGCAGATGTACGACAACGGGGACGAGCTCGTCGTGCTCTTGCGGCTGAACGAGGGCCTGCTCGAGCTGCGCGTGCCCCGCCGCGCCGTCGCGCCGGAGCAGCGGCATCGCATCACCGGCGTCAACGCCGACGCCACCCCCTGTTGAGAACGGCCCGCGATCGGCCTGTGCTGGACACGAGCAACAGGCTGACGCAGGCCTGCCGGCGTCCGCTGAAAGGAGGCGCGATGCGCAAGGTGATCCTGATGGGAGCCGGAGGGCGCGACTTCCACAACTTCAACGTCGTCTACCGCGACGACCCGGACACGGAGGTGGTGGCGTTCACGGCGGCCCAGATCCCCGGGATCGACGACCGCCGCTACCCGCCGGCCCTCGCGGGGCCGCGCTACCCGAACGGCATCCCGATCCGGCCGGAGGCCGAGCTCGCGATGCTGGTCGAGAACGAGTGGGCGGACGAGGTCGTGCTCGCCTACTCCGACCTCTCCCACGAGGACGTGATGCACAAGGCGTCGATCGCGCTCGCCGCCGGCGCCGACTTCACGCTGCTCGGGCCGAACACGACGATGCTGCGCAGCAAGAAGCCGGTCGTCGCCGTGTGCGCGGTGCGCACCGGGAGCGGCAAGAGCCAGACCAGCCGCCGCGTCGGGCAGATCCTGCTGGACGCCGGCCTCAAGGTCGCGCTCGTGCGGCACCCGATGCCGTACGGCGAGCTCGAGGCGATGCGCGTGCAGCGCTTCGCCACGCTCGAGGAGATCGACGCCTCCAACCCGACGATCGAGGAGCGTGAGGAGTACGAGGAGCCGGTGCGCATGGGCATGGTGATGTACGCCGGCGTCGACTACGGCGCGATCCTCGAGCACGCCGAGGAGGAGGCCGACGTGATCGTCTGGGACGGCGGGAACAACGACTTCCCGTTCTTCCGGCCCGACCTGATGATCGTCGTCGTCGACCCGCTCCGGGCCGGCCACGAGCTGAAGTACCACCCGGGCGAGGCGAACCTCCGCATGGCGGACGTCGCCGTCGTGAACAAGGTCGACTCCGCGAGCCTCGACCAGATCGAGCGCGTGCTGGCGGACGTCGCCGCGGTCAACCCGTCCCTGACGGTGATCAGAGCGACCTCGCCGGTGACCCTCGACGAGGGCCCGTCGCTCGCGGGGAAGGCGGTGCTCGTGGTCGAGGACGGCCCGACGATCACCCACGGAGGCCTGCCCTACGGCGCCGGCACCGTCGCCGCCCAGGCTGCCGGCGCGCCCCTGCGCGTCGACCCGCGGCCGTACGCGGTCGGGTCGCTCGTCGACGTCTACGAGCGGTACCCGCACATCGGCTCGGTGCTGCCGGCGATGGGCTACTCGGACGAGCAGCTGAAGGAGCTCGAGCAGACGATCAACGCCGCCGAGTGCGACGTCGTCGTGACCGGCACACCGATCGACCTCGGGCGCCTGATCGGCTCGCGACACCCGATCAGGCACGCGACCTACGAGCTGCACGAGCTGGGCGAGCCGTCGTTGGCGACCGTGCTCCAGCCGGTCGTCGACCGGGTCCGCGGCGGGCTCGTCACCGCCTGACGAAAAGGCTCCCGGGGCCGCGGGGAGGGCCCGTGGCCCCGGGTCACCATCGCCACAGTCGGTACTTGTCCGAAACCCATATCCCGGTCGGCGCGGATGTCGTTCTCGACCCGCGGTGCCACCCTTCTGAAGACGTCGACGAGGAGGTGACCATGGCCGTCACCGTGACACCGAGACCCTCGCGTCCGCCGCTCGAGGAGGTCGCGCTCGAGCCGATCGTCGAGGCACGGAGGGTCGAGAAGGTCTACGACACCGGCAAGCTCCAGGTGAACGCCCTCCGCGAGGTGTCGTTCTCGGTTCGGCCGGGCGAGATGGTCGCGATCATGGGGCCGAGCGGGTCCGGCAAGACGACCCTCCTGAACTGCCTCTCCGGCCTCGACCGGATCGACGGGGGCGAGGTGCTGATCGAGGGCGTCGCGCTCGGCGAGATGACCGACGAGCAGCGCACCGACTACCGCGCCCGCCGGATGGGCTTCGTCTTCCAGTTCTACAACCTGATGCCGGTCCTGACCGCGGTCGAGAACGTCGAGCTGCCGCTGCTGGTGGCCCGCGTGGCCGCCAAGGAGGCCCGGCGCAAGGCGCTCGCGGCGCTCGAGCTGGTCGGACTGGCCGAGCGCGCCGCGCACGTGCCGGACGAGCTGTCCGGCGGACAGCGCCAGCGCGTCACGATCGCGCGGGCGCTCGTGAACGACCCGGCGATCGTGTGGGCGGACGAGCCGACCGGCGACCTCGACAGCGAGAACGCCGAGGAGATCGTCGCGCTGATGCGGCGCCTCAACCGCGAGCGCGGGCTGACGTTCCTGATCGTCACGCACGACATCGGCGTCGGCCGCGCGACGGATCGCATCGTCCGCATGGTCGACGGCCGGATCGTCGACGAACAGCTTCTGGAGGTGATGAGCTGATGGTGGCGCGAGTGACAATCGCCGAGCTCGACCCCGTTCGCATGGGTATCGAGGAGGCAGCCGACGTGTTCCGCAACTCCGTCGTGCCGGCACTGCGTGAGCAGGACGGCTACGAGGGCGCCTACGTGCTCGTCTCGCCACAGGCGCAGGCGCTCGCGGTGACCCTCTGGAGGGACGAGGAGTCGGCCGAGGCCGGCCTCCTCGGCGGGCGGAGCTTCTACGCGGAGCAGCTCGAGAAGTTCGTCACCATCTATCGCTCGCCGCCGGGCCGCGAGCACTACGACGTGTTGGTCGCGGACCTCCCGGCGGCGGTGCCCGGCTAGGGGGGTCACTCGTGACCAAGATCTTCGGCATCCCGGTCGGCGGGCTGACCGCCGTCCTCGTGATCCTGCTCGCACTGGCGCTCGCGGTCGTGGCCGCGCTCGCGGTCCGCAACCGCGTCTTCCTGCGCCTCGGCATCCGCAACGTCCGCCGCCGTCGCGGCCGCACGGTCCTGATCGTCACCGGGCTGATGCTCGGCACGACGATCATCTCCGCCGCGCTCGCGACCGGCGACACGATGAGCCACACGATCCGCTCGGCGGCGACGACGTCGCTCGGTCGCACCGACGAGGTCGTGGCCGCGCGCGGCGTCGGCGCTGCGCTCGCGAGCGGCACCGCCGGAACCGGCGGCCTCTACTTCCCGCAGGGCTTCGTCGACGTCGTGCGTCGAGAGGTCCGCCCCACCGGCCTCGTCGACGGCGTCCAGCCGGTGATCGTCAGCCCGATCGCCGTCCAGGACACCGACAGCCGCCAGACCGAGCCGCGCGTCACGTTGTTCGCGACCGACCCCAAGTACATGCAGGGCTTCGGCCAGATCCACTCGGCCTCCGGCACCGTCTCGCTGGCCGACCTGCGCCCGGGCGAGATCTACCTCAACGCCAAGGGCGCGGACAAGCTCGCCGCGCACGCCGGGGACACCGTCCAGCTCCTGTCCGGCAACTCCGTCTCGACGGCGCGCGTGCGCGCGATCGTCCGCTACGCAGGCGGCGGGACCGACGGCGCCGGCGTGCTGATGACGCTTCCGCCCGCGCAGAGCCTGCTCGGCAAGCCGGGCAGCGTCAACGCGCTGTTCGTCTCGAACACCCACGGCGTCGCGGGAACCGACGCCGTCATGAAGCTGCTGCAGCCGCGCGTCCAGCCGATCGGTCTCGAAGCCGACAACACCAAGCAGGACGCGCTGAACCAGGCGAACGCGGCCGGCGCGGCCTTCATGTCCTTCTTCACGACCTTCGGCTCGTTCTCGATCGCGGCCGGGATCCTGCTGATCTTCCTCATCTTCGTGATGCTCGCCGCGGAGCGCCGCGGTGAGCTCGGCATCGCCCGCGCCGTCGGGACGCGGCGCCGGCACCTCGTCCAGATGTTCCTCTACGAGGGCCTGGCGTACGACCTCGTGGCGGCGCTCGTGGGCGTGCTGCTCGGCGTCGCGATCGCGTACGGCATGGTGATCGCGATGGCGATGGCCTTCTCGGGCGTCGAGGACGTGACCATCTCCTACTCCGTGTCCGCCACGAGCCTGGTGCTCGGGTACGCGATCGGCGTGCTGCTGACGCTCGCCGTCGTCGTCTTCTCGGCGCGGCGCGTCAGCCGGATGAACATCGTCACCGCGATTCGCGACCTGCCCGAGCCGCCG
>DASSMZ010000268.1:0-3561 GCA_035688325.1 Gaiellaceae bacterium | reverse complement strand
GCGTGGCTCGTGCTGCGCAAGCCGGACATCTCGATGATGCTGAACGGCGTCCTCGCCGCGCTCGTGGCCGTCACCGCCGCGAGCGGCTTCGTCGCGCCGTGGGCCGCGGTCGTGATCGGCCTCGTCTCCGGCGTGATCGCGGTCGTCGGCGTGCTGGCGGTCGAGCGGATCGGCATCGACGACCCGATCGGCGCCGTCGCCGTGCACGGCGTCTCCGGCGTCTGGGGCACGATCGCCACGGGCCTGTTCGCGGTGCCGGCGCTCGCGGCGACGCTGAAGACCGGCACGGGCGGCTTCGTGTACACCGGCTCGCTGCACCAGGTCTGGGTGCAGCTGGTCGGCCTCGCGGCCGTCGGCGCCTTCACCTTCAGCGCCTCGTTCGGCTGCCTCTGGACGATGAAGCGGCTCTGGGGGATCCGTGTCGAGGAGGAGACCGAGACCGCCGGCCTCGACGTCAGCGAGCACGGCATGTGGGGTTATCCCGAGTTCTACATCCCGGTTCCCGGCGGCTACGGCAGCGAGGCGCACCACCACCTGCTCGGACACCGGCACCCGCTGCCGGCGCCGGGGAGACCCGAAGCCGAAGCGGCCTGAAACCGGTCGCGCGAACTCGGCGTAGACTGAGGTGACGCTGATGGCTGCCCTCTCGCGCAAGCCCCGGCTGGTCCTCCCGATTCTCGTCGTCGCGGTCCTCGGCGGACTCGCCGCGGGCATCGCCGTCGCCCGCGGCGGCTCGAACGTCTCGCACGGGCCGGCCGGTGTGGTCAGCTCGGGCACGTTCCGGACGATCACCTGGAGCACGACCGGCACCGCCACCGTCGTGCGCGACGCGTCCGGGCACCTGAAGCTGCTGCTCGGCAGGGACTTCAACACCAAGCGCGGCCCCGACGTCTGGGTCTACCTCGCGAAGTACGACGGCAGCGTCTGGAGGGGCAAGCGCGTCGAGTGGAAGCTCGTGGGCCGGGTCACGCGCGCCTGGGGCGGCGCCACCTACGCCCTGCCGGCGGACGCGGCCAAGCCGGGGATGTCAATCGCGATCTTCTGCGGGGAGTGCGGCCGACTCTCCGGCCTCGCCCAGCTCGAGCCCGTGCGACCGACAACCTCGGCCTGAGCGTTCGGCGCTACCAGTTCGTCGACTGCCGCTGGGAGCTCGGCGTGCGCGGACGCGGGCACGAGCTGTACCTGGCCGGCCACGTCCCGGGCGCGTCGTTCCTCGACGTGGACGAGGATCTCGCGGCGGCGCCGGGCCCTCGCGGGCGCCACCCGCTCCCCTCTGCCGACGAGTTCGCCCTGGCCGCCGCGCGGGCCGGCATCGGTGACGGAGTGTTCGTCGTCGCCTACGGGAACATGGGCGGCGCCGAGCGGCTCTGGTGGCTGCTGCGCCACTTCGGCCACGACGACTGCGCCGTGCTCGAGCTCGACGCCTGGCACGGCCGGCTCGACCCGGGCGACGAGGAGATCGAGCCGGCGACGTTCACGCCGAGGCTGCGCGAGGGCGACACGATCGAGGCTCCCGAGCTGGCAGCGCGCAGCGAGGAGCTCGTCGTCGTCGACTCGCGCGTGGCCGAGCGGTTCCACGGCGAGCCGAACCCGATCGACCGCGTTCCCGGCCGCGTCCCGGGGGCCCGCAACGCGCCGTGGAACGAGCCGCTGCCCCAGCTGCCGGAGGGCGAGCTGGTCGCCTACTGCGGCTCGGGCGTCACGTCCTGCGTGACGCTGCACCGGCTCGCGCTCGCCGGCCGCGACGGCAGGCTCTACCCCGGCTCGTGGAGCGAGTGGGAGCA
Source organism: Gaiellaceae bacterium (assembly GCA_035688325.1). Taxonomy (GTDB): domain Bacteria; phylum Actinomycetota; class Thermoleophilia; order Gaiellales; family Gaiellaceae; genus AC-32. The sequence continues at coordinate 1,777 of DASSMZ010000268.1, read as the reverse complement.
GCTGGGGCTGCCGGTCGAGACGGGCTAGGCGGTCGCGGTCGCCGCCTCGTCCGAGAGCCCGGCGAGGTAGGGCTGCCAGCCGTCCGGAACCTTCGGCGTGGCGAGGTGGATGAACAGCACCGGCGCGGGCGCGCGGGGGGGCCTGCGCAGCGTCATCTCGACCTCGTGCGGCAGCCGGTTGCCTTTGCGCATGTTGCACGGTGCGCAGGAGGTGACGACGTTGTCCCAGACCGACTCGCCGCCGCGCGAGCGCGGGACGACGTGGTCGAGGGTCAGACGGCCGCCGGTCGTGCCGCAGTACATGCAGCGCCAGCCGTCGCGCGCGAAGAGCGCACGCCGCGAGATCTTCCGCTGCAGGGTGCGCGGGACGCGGACGTACTGGACGAGCCGGATCACGTGCGGCCACGGGAACGCTCCCGTCGCCGATCTGAGGGGCTGGTCGAGCTCCTCGACCACCTCGGCCTTGCCCTTGAACACGAGCACGTGCGCGCGTCGAACGGTCGTGACGTTCAGCGGCTCGTAGCTGGCGTTCAGGACCAGAACCTGCTGCATCGCCCGGGAAACTCTAGCTTCAGCGCGCCATCGCGCGCTCCACGGCCTCGGCCTCTTCGGGCGAGAGCGCGATCGACGCACGGCCGCGGTCGAGCTCCTTCATGTAGATCCGCGCGTAGTCGCGTCCCTGGATCGCGGTGACGACCACACCGGTGCGCGCGGAGTCGAGCACCGCGAGCGAGGCCGACTGATGGCCGCCGGTGTCCTCGTAGGCGTCGTAGCGGACGATCGAGGTGTTCGTGACCGAGCTGTCCACGCGCCTGTCGACGCGGACGAGGCCGGCGGCGATCTCGTCGACGGCCCGGTGCAGGTCGTCGATCCGGCCCTGCAGCGAGACGGCGAAGTCGACGAGGTCGGTCTTGCCGTCCCCGAGCAGGACGGCCTGTCCCTCGCGCACGCGCCGCAGCTGCCGGACCATCCAGACCGCCGCGAGCAGCGCCAGGACGGCCGCGACTGCGGCCGCGATCGCGATCCAGGCGGCGGTCGCGCTCGAGAAGCTCACCGGCTAGCCCGTCGAGAAGATGACGGGATAGTCCGCGGAGTTGTTGCTCGTGTTGGTCTCGCCCTGAACCGGCTGCACCTCGACCTTCACCGTCGCAGGGGCGGCGAACGTGATCGCCGAGAAGTCACCGCCGAACGTGACCGGCTTCGTCTCGCCGGGGCTGATGAAGTCGATCGTCGCGCGCTTCGTGATCGTGCCGCCCTGCGACTGGACGATCTTCAACGTCACCGGGATGCTCGACTCCTGTGAATCCCCGGAGTTCTTGACCATCACCTGGAAGGTCATGTTGGTTGAGGGGATGACCTTGGTCTGCGTCGAGGTGCTGAGCTCCGTCCCCGCCGGCAGCACCTTCACCGACTCGATGTTCGTGCCCCGGAGACCGCCCGTGCTCGGCGAGGTCGTCGCCGCGCCCCGTATGCGGCCGAGCACCGTGATCATCGCGGTCGGCGTCACGAGGTCGGCGCTCTGCAGGAAGTTCGAGTCGGGCACGAGCGGTCCGCCGCTCGCGTTCGTGCCGGTCACGCCCTGACGGTTCAGCTGCTCGGCCGACGGTGCCTTGAACGAGTCCTCGTAGATCACGTCGCTCGCCAGCAGCCGCTGCATCTGCGCCGAGAGCAGCGCGCCGGCACGGGTCGTGTCCTTCGACTTCGCGGTCGCGGCGAGCGCGCTCGCCAGGCCGGTGAGGCCGCTGGCCCGGTACTCGAGCGCCTGGATCAGCGCGTT
>DASSMZ010000259.1:0-13255 GCA_035688325.1 Gaiellaceae bacterium | reverse complement strand
GAGCTTCGGCACGAGCTGGAAGTGGAACCTCGTGCTCACCGTCCCGCGCCTCGTGCTCTCGCTCGCGATCGCGCTCGTGATCGGCCTACCGATGGCGCAGGTCATCTACAGCGGGTCGATCAACGACGAGCTCAGCAAGACGACGACGGCGCGGATTCACGCGGCGACGAATCGGATCACGCGCACGTACGACGCGAAGATCGCCGCCGCGCAGACGGAGATCGCGGCCGCGCAGGCGAAGGAGACGAGCCTCCGGCAGCAGGTCACGAACAGCCGCTTCCTCGCCGACTGCGAGGCCGGCCTCCAGAGCTGCTCGCAGACCCACAAGCTCGGCCGCGGCCCCTACTACAAGCGTGACGCTCGCCGGGCGGCCGCCGCCGCCGCGGAGCTGAAGCGCGCGCGTCCTCAGCTCGCCGCGACGATCGCCGCCGACCGTCGCGAGATCGCGGCGTGGCGGACCGCGGAGAGCAGCCAGATCGCAAACCGTGTCGCGGCGATCAAGGCCGACCGTGACTTCCTCGCCCGCCAGGCGGCGCTCGACCGTGTCGAGCAGGCGAGTCCGGCCGTGACGAAGTACGTCGACTTCTTCCTCGTGTTCCTGATCGCCCTCGACCTGGTCGCGCTCCTGCTCAAGCTCACCCATCTCTTCAGCACCGGCGGCGCCTACGAGCGCAGCGCGGCGGCGCTCCGCGCCGACGACCTCGTCGAGGTGCACCGCCTGCAGGAGCGTGCCGCCGTTCTCACCCGCCGGATCACGCTCGAGTCGCGAGCGCGGCAAGAGGCCGACGAGGTGAGGATCCCTCGGCTCGAGAGCGACGAGCTCGGGCTGAACGAGCGCCGGAGCCAGCGGCCGCCGCTCGGCCCGCCGGCGCCGGCCGCGCCTCTGGTCGACTGACCACGACAGCCGCCCGGCTGCCATGCTCGGCAAGCTCCGCTCCACGCGATGACTTCCCCGTCTGCGCGCAGTCTGAGCGAACACGAACCCCGGAAAGGAGCCTCGATGCCCGACAGCCAAGCAGCTCCCGCACCGCTCAACATCCGCACGGCGGAGAAGCCCGGCGGGCGGCTCGACGTCGCCGGCGCGCTCGGCTCGTCGGACACGGTGATGTTCGTCTACGACGTCGCGCCCGGCGGCAGCTCCTCCCCGTACCACTACGAGTACGAGGAGGAATGGTTGCTCGTCGTCGCCGGCAGCATCGTCGTCCGCACGCCCGACGGGGAGCGCACGCTCGAGGAAGGCGACCTGGTCCGCTTCCCGGCCGGCCCGGCCGGGGCGCACAAGGTGATGAACCGCGGCGACGCGCCGGCGCGGACGCTCATGTTCTCGCGCGCGACGGTTCCGGCGGTCTCGGTCTACCCCGACGGCGACACGATCGGCGTGTGGGCGGGGAACGAAGCCGACGAGCTGGTCTTCCGCCGCGAGACCGCGGTGCCCTGGGCGTACGGCGAGGACGACTGGAACAGGGCGTCGTGAACGACCTCGACCGCTTCGTGGTGCAACCGGTCGGTGTCGTCCGCTCGGAGCTGCGCACGGTCGCGGAGGCGCCGAACCAGGCCCACGCCGGCGCGCCCGAGGCCGTGCTCGAGATCGACCCGGCATTCGCCGAGGCGCTCCACCTCGTCGAGGTCGGCGACGAGCTGATCGTGCTGACCTGGCTCCAGCTCGCCGACCGAACGGTTCTCCAGACGCACCCGATGAGCGACCCGAGCATCCCGCTGACCGGCGTCTTCAGGACGCGCTCGCCGGACCGGCCGAACCCGATCGGCGTGCACCGCGTCACCGTCACCGCGCTCGAAGGCCCGACGAGCCTGCGCGTCGGAGCGCTCGAGGCGATCGACGGAACGCCGATCGTCGACCTCAAGGTCGCGCTCCGCCCGCCGGAATAGCCGGCTCTTCAACGGCGCGGCGCTGACACTGTTCGGCCGCAAAGCGGATATTCGTCCGGGGCTGCTCGCGCCTCGCGGCGTTCCCTGCCGGTGCATCATGGCGACATCAGCGCCGTCAACAACGCACGGAGCACCGAGCACGCAGCGTCCCTGGCCGACCTGATCCAGGAGCGGGACTGGGCGTCGACGCCGATCGGGCCGATGGACAGCTGGTCGCCGAGCCTGCGAACGGCACTCAGCATCTGCCTCGAGTCCCGGTTCCCGATCCTGATCTGGTGGGGGCCGGAGTTCGTGATGCTCTACAACGACGCGTACGCGCCGCTGATCGGGAGCAAGCACCCGAACGCGCTCGGGCAGCGCGGCGCCGACTGCTTCCCCGAGATCTGGGAGATCATCGGGCCGATGCTCGCCGGCGTCCGCGAGCGCGGCGAGTCGACCTGGTCGGCCGACCGGCTGCTCCTCCTCGAGCGGCGCGGCTTCCCCGAGGAGTGCTACTTCACGTTCTCGTACAGCCCGATCCGCGACGAGTCCGACGCGATCGCCGGCGTGTTCACGGCGGTCGCGGAGACGACCGACTACGTGATCGGCGCCCGGCGCCTGCGGATCCTGCGCGAGCTGACGGCGGCCACGGCGGAGGCGCGGACGCCGCTCGACGTCTGCATACGCGCCGCCGGCGTCCTCGACGGCAGCGTGTCCGTCGCGTTCTCCCTGACGTACCTGTTCGACGCGGACCGCTCGGTCGCGCGCCTCGCGGCGACGTCGGACGTGAGGAGCCGGGCCGCGAGCGTCGCCCCGCGGCTCGTCCCGCTGGGCGCCGGCCGCACGGCGGGGCCGTGGCCGCTCGGCGACGTGGTGACGGGCAGCGAGCCGCTCCTCATCGACGATGTGGCGGAGCGCATCGGAGACGCCGCGGCCGTGGAGGGCCTGGCGAGCCGCGCTGCGCTGCTGCCGCTCCGGCAGGGCTCGGCCGCGCCCGTCGGCGCGCTCGTGCTGGGCCTGAACGAGCGCCGACCGATCGACGACGACTACCTCTCCTTCCTGAAGCTCGTCGCCCGACAGGTCGGGAGCGCGATCGCCGACGCGCAGCAGGCCGAGGCCGAGCGGCAACGCACGGAGGCGCTGGCCGAGCTCGACCGGGCGAAGACGCTCTTCTTCACTAACGTCAGCCACGAACTGCGGACGCCGCTGACGTTGATCCTGTCGCCGCTGGAGGAGCTGCTCGCCGACACGGATCACACGGCCGAGCGGCGCGAGGACCTCGAGCTGATCCGCCGCAACGCGCTGCGGCTGCTCCGCCTCGTGAACACGTTGCTCGACTTCTCGCGCGCCGAGTCGGGGCGCATCGACGCGCTCTTCCAGCCGACCGACCTCGCGGCGGTCACGGCCGACCTCGCGAGCGCGTTTCGCTCGGCGATCGAGGCGGCCGGGCTGCGCTTCGCCGTCGACTGTCCGCCGCTCGACGAGCCGATCTGGGTCGACCGCGAGGCCTGGGAGAAGATCGTGCTCAACCTCCTCTCCAACGCGCTCAAGTTCACGCTCGCCGGCGAGATCGCCGTCTCGCTCTACGGCGAGGACGAGGAGGTCGTGCTGCAGGTGCGCGACAGCGGCGTCGGCGTCCCGCCACAGGAGCTGCCGCACCTGTTCGAGCGCTTCCACCGGATCCGCGACGTCGAGGGGCGGAGCCACGAAGGCAGCGGCATCGGCCTCGCGCTCGTGGACGAGCTCACGCGCCTGCACGGCGGCACCGTCGGCGTCGAGAGCGAGGTCGGCGCCGGCTCGACCTTCACCGTGAGAGTGCCGCAGGGAAGCGCGCACCTGCCGGCCGACAAGCTCGGCGGCCCGGAAGGCACCGCCACCCGCAGCCTCGGCGCCGCCCCCTACGTCGAGGAGGCGCTGCGTTGGCTGCCGGACGACACGCGGCCCGACGACGGAGCCGAGCCGGAGCGTCTTCGCGACGACCTGGTGCGTGCGACCGGCGCCTCTCGCGGCGCGAGCGCCCGCATCCTGATCGCCGACGACAACGCGGACCTGCGCGGCTACCTCGCGCGGCTGCTACGCCGCTACTGGCAGGTGGAGACGGTCGCCGACGGCGAGGCGGCGCTCGCGGCCGCGAGGCAGTCGCCGCCCGACCTCGTCCTCAGCGACGTGATGATGCCTCGGCTCGGCGGCTTCGAGCTGCTCCGCGAGCTGCGCGCCGACCCTCGAACGAGCAGCGTTCCGGTCGTGCTCGTCTCGGCGCGCGCCGGCGCGGAGAGCGCGGTCGAAGGGCTCGAGGCAGGCGCCGACGACTACCTGGTGAAGCCGTTCTCGGCGCGCGAGCTCGTCGCGCGCGTGCGCGCGAACCTCGAGCTCGCGCGGCTGCGGGTCGAGACGGCGCAGCTCGAAGCGGTCGCGACCGAGCGCGCCCGCGCCGAGCGCGCGCTGATGACGCTGCCGGACGGCGTCTTCACCGTCGACGCCTCCGGCGCGATCGACCTCTGGAACCCGGCCGCTTCCCGGATCACCGGCCTCGAGGCCGACGCCGTCGCCGGCGCGCCGGTCGAGCGCGCCCTGCCGGGCTGGGACGCGGTGGCCGAACGCCTGGCTGCGCGGCCGGGGCGGACGACGACCTGCCCGCTCGAGCTCGACGGCCGGGAGCTGTGGCTGTCGCTGGTCGCGAGCCCGTACGCAGGCGGGATGCTCTACGGCTTCCGCGACGCGACCGAGGCGGCGCGGTTCGAGGAGATGCGCCAGGAGGTGATCACGACCGTCTCGCACGAGCTCAGGACGCCCGTCAGCTCGATCTACGGTGCGGCCGCGACGCTCGCGCGCGAGGACGTCCCGCTCACCGACGACACCGCGCGGGAGCTGGTCGCGATGCTCCACGCGGAGACCGAGCGGCTCTCGCGGATCGTCGACGACCTCGTCACCGCCAGCTCCCTCGTCGGCGAGGACACGCGCGCGCCCGCGGGTGAGTGCGACGTCGCCGACCTCGTCGACCGCGTGCTCGAGCGCGCGCGGTCGCGCTGCCCGGACAACGTGCGGCTGCGCACGCGCCTACCCGACCGGATCGAGCCGAGCACGCTCGACGAGGAGCGCCTCGAGCAGATCCTCGACGCCCTCCTCGACAACGCGATCCGCTACAGCCCCGACGGCGGCGAGGTCGAGCTCGGCGTCGAACTGTCGGACGCCGCCATCCGCTTCAGCGTCCGCGACAGCGGCATCGGTATCGACCCGCGCCACCATCCCCGGATCGGCGAGAAATTCTACCGGGCAGATCCGGAGCTCGTCCACGGCGCGGCGGGCCTCGGGCTCGGCCTCTACATCTGCCGGCAGCTCGCGGAGCTGATGAACGGACGCCTGTGGTTCGAGTCGACGCCGGGGGCCGGTTCGACGTTCTTCCTCGAGCTCATCGTCGGAGCGCGCGTGCCGCCCGGCCCAGCGTGAGGTAGGCGAAGCCGAGGACGTCGCGGTAGCCGCGCAGCCACTCGTCGCGGTGGGCGTCTGCCCCGGCGCGGACGGCGGCGGCCTCGGGAGCGTCGCCATGGCGATGCAGCCAGGACTCGGGGTCGGCGAGGTAGCCGGACTCGAACCGCTCCCATTCGTCGCGGCTCGCGGTCTGGATGTAGAGCGGGCGAAAGCCGGCCGCGAGCGCGAGGTCGACGAGCCCGGCGAGGTCTCGTAGCGAATCGGGCTTCAGATCGACCGCAGCAGCTTGCTCGGCCGTCGGCGGCTGCTCCCAGAAGGCGCCGCCGAAGAGGAGCTGGCCGCCCGGCCGCACGAGCTCGAACAGGAATGCGAGGGCGTCGGCCTGACCGCCGTACGCGTGGTCGGAGCCGATGCAGACGACGAGGTCGGCCGGCTCGTGCTCACGCGGTGCCGGCGCCTCGCGCAAGGTGACGCGGCCGGCGAGCCCGCGCTCGGCTGCGTTGGCGCGGGCGCGGGCGATCGCTTCCGGGTCCGTGTCGATCCCGATTCCCGTCGCGGCCGGAGCGGCGGCGAGGATGCGCAGCATGAGCTCCGCCCAGCCGCAGCCGACGTCGAGCACGGTCTGCGGCGCGGCTGCTGCGAGCGCCTCCACGATCGCGTTCGCACGCCGGTTCGAGAGCGGCGCGTTGAAGTCGAGGAAGGCGTAGCGGCCGGGGGCAGGGATGTCGCTCATGCCGTAGAGAACCACGATCAGCCGGTCGGTGGGCGCGTTCGAGAGCTTCAACACCGGCGTCCTGCGAGAGCAGCGCGGGCCAGACGGCCAGCGACTGACGCTCGCCGCGGGCGCTGCCCACCGAGCGCATCGAGGCCTTCCTCGGCCTGGCGGGGACGGGCGAGTTGCCTGCGTAATTGTCCGCAGGCGGTTGCGCGCCGGCACCGATGACCTTCCTCCGCGGCCCACGGATGCTGCGCGTACCTAGATGAGCGTGAGCAAGAAGCGGATCGTGATCCTCGGTGGCGGCACCGGCGGGACGATGACGGCCAATCGGCTCCGCCGCCGCTTCGGGCCGGACGAGGCGGAGATCCACGTCGTCGACCGGGACGATCGCCACGTGTACCAGCCGGGCCTGCTCTTCGTCCCCTTCGGGCTCGCCTCGGTCGACGAGCTCGTCCGCCCACGCCAGCGGCAGCTGCGCGACGGCGTCGTTTTCCACCAGGCAGAGGTCGCCTGGGTCGAGCTCGACCACGACGAGGTCGTGCTCCTCGACGGAGACGTCCTCCCCTACGACGTGCTCGTCGTCGCCTCCGGCGCGCGCCTGCAGCCGGAGGAGACCGAGGGGCTGACGGGCCGCGGCTGGAACGAGCGCGTCTTCACGTTCTACGAGCCCGGCGGCGCGGAGGCGCTCCGCGGCGCGCTCGAGCGCTTCGACGGCGGCCGGCTGGTCGTGAACCTGGTCGACATGCCGATCAAGTGCCCCGTCGCACCGCTCGAGTTTGTCTTTCTCGCCGACTGGCACCTGCGCGAGCGCGGGATCCGCGCGCGCACGGAGCTCGTCTACTCGACGCCGCTCGACAGCGCGTTCACCAAGGCGACCTGCGCCGAGCACCTCTCGTTCCTGCTCGAGGAGAAGGAGGTCGAGCTCGTCACCGAGTTCAGCGCCGGCGAGGTCGACGGCGACGGCGGCGTCCTGACGTCGTACGACGGCCGCACGCTCGACTTCGACCTGCTCGTGACCGTGCCGCTCCACGGCGGCGCCGCCTACCTCGAGCGCACGCCCGGGCTCGCCGACGCGGTCGGCTTCGTCCCGACCGACCGGGCGACGCTCCAGACGACGGCGAAGCCGAACGTCTTCGCGCTGGGCGACGCGACCGACGTGCCGACGTCGAAGGCCGGATCGGTCACCCACTTCGAGGCCGAGGTGCTCACGGAGAACGTCGCCCGCTACTTCGCCGACGAGGAGCTCGAGCAGGGCTTCGACGGGCACGCCAACTGCTTCATCGAGACCGGCTTCCACAAGGCGCTGCTGATCGACTTCAACTACGACGTCGAGCCGCTTCCCGGTCACTTCCCGACGGTCTTCGGGCTGCCGCTGCTGCGGGAGTCGCGGCTCAACCACCTCGGCAAGCTCGCGTTCCAGTGGATCTACTGGCACGCGCTGCTGCCCGGCCGCGAGATCCCCGGCATCGGCCCGGCGATGCCGACCCGAGGCAAGAAGAACCTCCCCGTCCACGCCTGAGAGGAGCACGCGATGACCACGACATTGATCGCCGACGCGCCGGTCGACGTCGACGCCGAAGGCTTTTTCACCGACCCCGAGCAGTGGAACGAGCGGATCGCCGAGGCGATCGCCGCCGAGAACGGCGTCCCCGAGCTGACCGAGCGCCACTGGCTCGTCGTCCGCTTCATGCGCGACCGCTACCTGGCGACCGGCAACGCGCCCTCGATCCGGGCGCTCGGCAAGGAATCCGGCGTTTCGGTGAAGGAGCTCTACCAGCTCTTCCCCAAGGGGCCGGCCAAGCTCGCCGCCAAGATCGGCGGCATCCCCAAGCCCAAGGGCTGCATCTAGGAAGGAAGCGCGAGATGAGCGAACTGCTCGAACACCCGACTCACGAACAGCTCGAGCCCGGGACGATCGAGAAGGTGGCGATCGTCGTCTCCAAGGGCTCGCTCGAGGGCGTCTACCCCGCCCTGATCATGGCCAACGGCGCCCGCATGGAGGGGATCGAGGCCGACCTGTTCTTCACCTTCTTCGGCCTCGACGCGATCCGCAAGGACCGCTACGCGAAGATCAAGGTCGCGACGGTCGGGAACCCCGGGATGCACATGCCGACCTGGATCGGCGCGATTCCCGGCTTCTCGGCGCTCGCCACCCGGATGATGAAGCGGCAGATGGAGAAGATCGACATCCCGCCGATCCCGGAGTTCGTCGAGCTCGTCCACGACTCCGGCGTCCGGCTGTTCGCGTGCAAGGCGACGGTCGACATGTTCGGGCTGACGATGGACGACTTCGCGCCCCAGGTGGAGGGCATCATCTCGGTCGGCGAGTTCTACGAGCAGGCCGCCGGCGGCCAGATCATCTTCACCTAGCACTCAGCCCGCGAGCTTCTCCAGCACCGCGTCGACCCGCGCGAACCCGGACTTCGCCCCTTCCTCGACGCCGTACTGCATCGTCGTGTCGCGCTGCTCGGCCGACTCGAACCGCATCGTCTGCGTGAGCTTCGTCCGCTCGCCGAGATCCTCGAACTCCAGCGTCTGCAGGTGGTTCTGGAAGGTCTGGACGAGGCGCTCGGGCGGCTCGACCTCGTGGAACTCGCCCTCGACGACGCCGAACGCGGTGCGGAAGCGATACGCGCCGCCGGGCCGGACGTCCATCTGCTCGACCACGGTGCCGTCGCCCCACCATTCCGGGATCAGGTCGGGGTCGGTCCAGACGGAGAAGACGTGAGCGCGCGGCGCGTCGAAGACCCGCTCGACCCGGATCTCGAGCTCGTTCGGCGTGGTGACGGTCGTCTCGTTCATCGTCAACTCATCGCCTGCTCGAGCAGCTTCCCGATTCTCGCCTCGTCGCCCTTGCTCAGCTTCGTCGTCAGCGCGAACGCGACCGGCCACATCGAGCCGTCGTCGAGGTTCGCGTTGTCCTGGAAGCCGAGCATCGCGTAGCGCTCCTTGAACTTCCCGGCGTCGCGGAAGAAGACGACGACCTTGCCGTCCCTGTTTGCGTACGCGGGCATGCCGTACCACGTCTTCGGCGTGAGGCCGGGGGCGGTCTTCCTGACGAGCGCGTGGATCCGCTCGCCGAGCGCGCGGTCGGACGGCGCCATCTTCGCGAGCGCGGCCTGCACCGCCGTCTCGCCGTCCTCGGCCGCCTTCAGCTCCTTCGCGCGGGCTCTCATCGCGGCCTTCTCCTCGGCGGAGAAGCCGTCCTTCTTCTTCGTCGGGCTCATGGTGCTCCTTTCGTGCGTTCGACTACCTGGGCGAACCGGTCGAGCCGCTGCAGCCACGTGCTGATGCCTTCGAACGCGTACGGCGCGAGCATGCACCGGCGGACGCGGCCGACCTTCTCCGTCGTGACGAGCTCCGCCTCTTCGAGCAGCCGGACGTGCTTCTTCATGCCGGTCAGCGACATGCCGAAGGGCTCGGCGAGCTCGCTGATCGTCGCGCTGCCGGAGCCGAGCCGTTCGAGCACGGCGCGGCGGGTCGGGTCGGCGAGTGCGGCGAAGGCGCGGTCGACGGTCGGTGGATACTGAACCATTGAGTTCACTATAACGACGAGAGTTCACGCCTGCAAGTCAGCCGCCGCGGCGGCTGAGGGCGCTCCGCTGACCGCGTTTCGAGAACGGCTCGAATTTGCGGACTTTTCCGTTCGCGACCCTCTTGCGCGGGCACGTCCCCTCCCATAGGTTCCCTCTCGCGCCGAGCACGGAGCGCAAGTAGGTCGAAGCCGATCTCGAAGGCGTTAGGCGGAAGCCGAGAGTCAGCGAGAGCGGTGGACGAAAGCGAGACCGACTCGGCGAACGAAGGAGCGCCTCCGGGCGCTCTTTCGTTTTCTCGGGCCCGGGCCGCGGACCCGGGTCGTCCGAATCGGATGATGCGGCGACGCCCGCCCCTCGCGACGCTCGTGGGGCGGCGATGACGAGCCCTCGCCAACAGCGGACGACGGACGCGCGCGCGAAGGTGCGCGCCGTGCCGCGCCCGAACCTGCTCGAGCGGCGCATGACGAAGTTCCTGCGCCAGCCGCCGTCCGTCCGGCTAGCCGCCGGAGTGATCGTGACCGCGACGACGCTGGTCGTGGTCGGCGCCGGCATCCTGATCCGGGTTCTCGACCACCACGAGTATCCGAACATCTGGGTCGGCATGTGGTGGTCGCTGCAGACCGTGACGACGGTCGGGTACGGCGACGTCACGCCCAAGGAGCCGATCGGCCGGCTCGTCGGCGCATTCGTGATGCTCGAAGGCATCGCGTTCCTCGCGATCATCACCGCGGTGATCACGTCGAGCTTCGTGGCCCGGGCGGAGCGCGAGCGGGAGCTGGCGGACGAGGCCGACGACGCAGCGCTGGGCGATCGGCTCGAGGCGCGCCTGGACGAGCTCGACGGCCGCTTCGACCGCGTCGAGGCGATGCTGCGCGAGCTCGGGAGCGAGTGACGTGGCGGGCGAGCCGGCGAGCGTGAGCGACGAGGGGCTGCGCCGCGGCCGCGCGCGGCGGATCCAGGACTGGCTGCGTGGCCGGGCCGATACGTCGATCGGTCGGTTGGCGCTGGAGTGGTTCCGCGTGTACTTCGCGGCGAGCCGGAACTCGGGCTGCGCCGTGACCGTCTACTCGTCGCTCTCGGTCATCCCGGCGGCACTCGTGTTCATCGCCGCCGTGCACCCGTTCCAGGGTGACACCAACGTCTTCGCGCAACACCTCGTGACGCACATGAAGCTGACAGGCTCGACCGCCACGCTCGTGAAGGACACCTTCGGCTCCACCTCTTCGAACGCGCTCGCCGCGAGCATCGCCGTCGTGATCTCGTTCCTGCTCTGGGGGATCGGGATCGGGCAGATCTACCAGGACGTCTACGCGCGCGCCTGGGGCGTCGAGGTCGGGTCGATCGCCGACCAGGGGCTGTTCGCGGGCTTCTTCTTTCTCCTGGCGGGTGCGATCGCGCTCGCGGTCGTGTCCGCGGCCAAGTTCCGCAGCGCCGGCCTGCTCGTCCTCGTGCCGGCGTGGCTCGTCGCCTCGACGGCGTTCTGGTTGGTCGTGCCGAGCGTGCTCCTGCACCGGAAGGTCGGGCTGCGCGCGCTCCTGCCGGGCGCGCTCGTCGCGTCCGTCGTGATCGGCGGCGCGGTCGCCACCTCGCCGCTCTTCCTCACCGCACCGCTGAACCAGAACGGCAAGGCCTTCGGCTCGTTCGGCGTCGTGCTCACCGTGATCGGCTACGCCTTCGTGCTGTTCACGATGACGCTCGTCTGCGCCGTCTTCTCGCCGGTCTGGCGCAGCTGGCGCGAGAGCGAGCGGCTGCGCGCCTGAGCCCGGTCAGGCGCGTCCGGCGGCGAGCTTCGCGCTCATCTTGACCGCCTTGACGGCGCCGGTCGCGCCCGCCTGCAGCGTGAAGCCGATCGCGAGCAGCACGACGCCGAGCGCGAAGACGACGACCCTGTTGGAGCCGAGCAGCAGGACGCCGATCCGGCCGAGCACGTATGGCGGCGTGCAGACGATCGCCCCGAGGGTGCCGCCGATCGCGGCGGCCGCGAGCTTGTCGCGCCTCGAGCCGACGGGCTTGATGCCGACCATCCGCGCGGGGACGGTGACGTAGGTGAGCATCATCACGCCGACCACGATTCCGAGCGAGAGCGTGAACCAGAGCTGGCCCCAGCGCGGAACGACGATCGCTGACACGCCGAGCGCGATTCCCACGACGAGCCCGTAGCCGACCACGGCCCCGAGGTGCCGGCGCGCGAGGGTGAACGCCGGCCGGATCTGCGGCGCGCCCGGCTGCGAGATCGCGAACGCGAAGACCGCGTTGAGGTAGAAGGCCGCAATCGTCACCAGCGCGATCGCCGCCACCAGCAGCGTCTCCGCGCCGCCGTGCCACGTGTGGAACTCCTTTCCCCTGAACGCGTGGGCCTTGAGGTCGAGCAGCGCGACCCAGATCCACATCGCCGGCAGCACCTGCACGAGCGTCAGACGCCAGTTCGAGAAGAGCAGGCGCAAGCCCTGGAAGAGCATCACGACGGCCGCGACCGCGAACACGAGCGGGGCGAAGATGCGGCGCGAGCGGCTGAGCGCGACGACCGCCGACTCGATCTGCGCCTCGTCCCCGTCCCGGATCGCGCGCACGAGCGCACGCCCCTGTCTCGCCAGCACATCGCGGCGGGACGCGGGCGGGTGCGTGGCGGAGGTGGTCATCGCGCCGCGGCTACTCGCGCTTCATCATCGCGAGCGCCTCGCGCTCGAGGTCGACGTACTCCTCGCCGGTGAGGTCGACGACCGCCTCCTTGATCGTGCCGCCGGTGAACGCGTACGGGCGCTCGCCGGGGTAGTCGTCGGTGACTGGCGACGCCGGGTCCTGCCCGACGTTGAGCCCTTCGCCGACGAGCGAGAAGTTGCCGGGCTGCGTCACGATCGTCCCCTCGCCGACCTTCTTGTCGTCGATGAAGAGCGAAAGCGTCCCAGTCGACGGCATCGAGTCGCCTTCGCGCACGAACGAGGCGCCGAGGATCACCTTCCCCGTCGGGACGTCATCGCTCGCCTCGACGGTCTGCACCTTGCTCCCGACGAAGTTGTAGGTGTACTTGAGCTTCCGGTCCTTGACGTAGAGCGCGTGGCCGCCGAAGGCCGAGCCGTGTGAGAACAGCACCCCCGCGGCATCCGGCGACTCGACCTCGACCTCGACCGCGATCGAGTAGCTGCGGTTCCGCATGTTTGCCGCCTCCGACTCGGGCACCTCCGCGGTACCCGGGTAGTAGATGTAGCGGTCGCGCGGCGAAGCCACCTGCGGGCGCGTCGGGTCGGCCAGCACCTCGACCACCGTCCGGTCGTCGAGCGGTAGCCCGTTGTAGAGGCCTGCGAGATGGAACCAGTGGTTGACCAGCTCCTGCAGCTTCGCCGGGTTCTCGGCGGCGAGGTCGTGCATCTCCGTCGGGTCGTCGTCGACCTGGTAGAGCTCCCAGCGGTCCTGGTCGAAGTCGCTCCAGCCGGCGATCGTCGGATGCACGCTGACCGCCTTCCAGCCCCTGTGCCAGACGGCACGCGAGCCGAGCATCGAGAAGAAGGCGGACTCCTTCGGCGTCGGCGCGTCCGCGCTCTCCAAGGTCGACCGGAAGCTGACACCTTCGAGCGGCACCTGCTGGTAGCCGTTGACCTCCTCCGGCAGCTCGACGCCCAGGAGGTCGTAGAGCGTCGGCACGACGTCCGTCGCGTGCATGAACTGCTTCCGGAGCTCGCCCTTGGTGCGCATGCCCTTGGGCCAGGAG
>DASSMZ010000190.1:0-5648 GCA_035688325.1 Gaiellaceae bacterium | reverse complement strand
ACCTGCGTCTGGTAGCCCGCCGTGCCCGAGTCGACGTCCGTGCCGGGGTCGGCCACGTTGTCGCGCATGCGTAGGTTCTTGATGCTGGTCCCGGCGACGGGTCCAGCCGGAGCGACCTTGTCGAACGTCTTCGTGAAGGAGCCGCCGTAGTTCCAGACGCCGGCGTTGCCGTCGGCGTCGAAGGCCCTGACGCGCCAGTAGTAGACGTTGTCCTTGAAGACCTGCGTCGGCGAGAGCGACGTCGCGATCGTGGTGCCGCTGCAGCAGACCTTGGAGCCGGTCGCGAAGTCGTCGGAGGAGTTGATCTCGACCTCGTAGCGCGCGGCACCGGGGACGGCGGTCCACGAGAATCGTGGGTCGAACGCCTCGGGTGCCGGGTTGAGGTCCTCGAGCTGCGGCGTCGTCGTCGACGGCCACGCCCAGACGAACGACCGAACAGCCGACGGCGTGCCGCGGTTGCCCTCGGCGTCGACGGGGGTGACGCCCCAGTAGTACGCGCCGGGCGCGAGCGCAGCCGCCGGCGTCAGCGTCGTCGCCGACGTCTCGACGGGCTTGGCGGCGCCGTTGACGCTCACGAGCGAGCCGAGCCCGGGGTCGGTCGCGAGCGAGACGAGGTACGTCCGCGCTCCGGGCACCGGCGCCCAGCCGAGCCGGAGCGGCGTCGACGGGTACACGATCGTCGCGCCCGGGTCCGGCGACTGCAGCACCGTGGACGTTCCCCAACGCTTCGTGAACGAGCGGCCGCGCGACCACGGCGACGGGCCGCCCGCTCGTCCGATCGCGCGCACGCGCCACCAGTAGGTGCCGTTCGGGACGGTCTGCAGCAGCGTCGCGCGCAGGTTCTTCGTCCGGAAGTCGTCCTTGCCGCCCCCGAGCACCGGCGAGTTGAAGCCGGCGTCGGCTGCGATCTGGAACTCGTACTCCTCCGCGCCGGCTACGGATGTCCATGCGAACGCCGGCAGCGCCTGGACCGTCACGCCGTTGTCGGGCCCGACCGGGACCGGAGCCTTCGGCAACGCGTGCGCGGCGCCCCCGCCGAGGAGCACGGCGAGCGTCGCCGCCGCGACGGCCACACCGCCGCGAGCGGCGCGCACGAGGGATGTCGTTCGGGTAGCCAAGGCTCTGCGCACGACTATCCGTCGCCCCGGCACGCCTCGGATCGCCGGATGGTCTAGGTCGGCTCACCCGTTCGGCGAAGCGGCGGGACGGTCGCCTGCGAACTAGCCCCTGGTCGTGAACTGCCACCCGATCGGCCCGCGGCGAGGCCGGCGAGGGTCGGCGATACTTGCGCCGTGACCTCGCTGGTGGTGGACCTCAATCGCCCGGACCTGATGGACGACCTCGTCGCGTCGCTCAGGCGAAACGGCTGCTCGGTGCGGCGGCTCGGCTGGCGCTCGTGCGCGGTCGACCACGCCGAGGCGACCGACGACGCCGAGGCGCGCGTCGAGGTGGCCTTCTACCTACGCGCGTGGCAGGCGCGACACCGGAACGCGCACGCGCTAGTGCGCGCCTGAGGCGCTGCGCCGCAGCAGCTCGTCGTCGCCGTCCCCGCCCACCGAGAGCAGGTTGTGCTGGTAGGCCCAGTGCACCGCCTCGGTCCTGCTGCTCACGTTCAGCTTCCGGTAGATGTTGGTCAGGTGGAACTTCACCGTCTGCTCGGCGAGCCAGAGCATCTTCGCGATCTCGCGGTTGGAACGGCCGGCGCCGAGCGCCCGGAGGATCTCGAGCTCGCGCTCGGTCAGGCCGGCGTCGCGAACCGCCGCTCCGCGCGGCTGGTCGACGCTCCCGATCAGCCCCCGCACCGGCTCCCCGGACATCGCCGCCAGCAGCGCGTCCGGCAGCTCCGCGGGATCGACGCGCTTCGAGATGAAGGCGCTCGCCCCCAGCCGCATCGCCTCCTCGACCGCGTCGCCGGAGTCGAGCCCCGAGAGGATCGCGATCCTGAGGTCGGGAAACCGCTCCCGCAGCAGCGGGATGCAGGTCAGGCCGTCCATGCCCGGCATGCGCAGGTCGAGCACGACGAGGTCCGGCTGCGTCTGCTGGACCACCGGCAGCACCTGGCTGCCCGCCTCGGCGACGCCGACCACCTCCATGTCCGCCCGCCCAGCGAGCGCGATGCGGACTGCTTCGACCATCAAGCCGTGGTCGTCCGCCACTACCACTTTCAATCGCCGCATATGGTCTTCCTCAAGGGCCGCAGTAACGAGAAAGATGCGCCGGAACCCCAGAACCGACGTCTCGTACTCTCGTGGCTCAGCGGGCCGACGACAATCCCCCTTCCTGGGGACTTGAGGCCGCGGCGGCCGCCTCCCCGGAGCGTGGGAGGTCCGTCGGGCTGGCGATACCTCCGGCCGAGTCGAGCCACCGGAAGGTCTGGACCGTGCCGCACCCCCTTGTACGAACCCCGGACCGGCCATACGTTGTCAATCGGGCGGCGGAGCCGGGGAGGCTCCTGAAAACGGAGAGGGAGAGTGCGGTCTTGCGGCGGCGACTGAAGGTGCTCCTGGTCGATGACCACCGGTTGATGCTGGCGGCGATCCGGTTCTCGCTCGAGCGAGAGGACGATCTCACGGTCGTCGGCGAGACCACCTCGGGCGCGACGGTCGCGAACCTCGTCGGCCAGACCGGCCCCGACGTCGTCCTGCTCGATGTCCGGATGCCGGACGTCGACGGCCTGACCGTCCTCGAGCAGCTTCGTGAGCGCTACCCGAGCGTCGCCGTGGTGATGTTCTCGGGCATCGACGATCCCGCGCTCGTCCGCGCCGCGCTCGAGCGCGGCGCCTCGGCCTTCGTCCTGAAGCACGTCGAGCCACGAGACCTCGCGGCCGCGATCCGCGAGGTCGTCAACGGCGCGATCTTCCGCCCGCTCGACCTGCTCGCGTCCGTCAAGCAGAGCGCGACGCAGGAGGTCGGGATCAGCAAGCGGGAGCTGTCGATCCTCGAGGCGCTGCAGTCGGGCGCGTCGAACGCCGAGATCGCCCGGCAGCTCTTCCTCGCCGAGCAGACGGTGAAGTTCCACCTCACCAACATCTACCGCAAGCTCGGCGTCTCCAGCCGCACCGAGGCCGTGCACGCCGCCTACGAGCGCGGCGTCCTCGAGCGGCCGCTCTCGTACGTCGCGTAACCGGACCCACGGGTCGCCCCGGCCAACCCTTCGGGTGGCTCGCCGGACGGGCCGATTCGCGAAGGTCGGTGCAGCACACGTGCGGGACGACAGGGAGGCGGGCTTGCGCGTACACGTAGGTGACCAGGAGCTGCTCGCAGCGCTGCTCGAATACTTCCAGCGGCACGCGGACTGCGTCGCCGTGCAGGTCGGCGAGGCGGAGCTCGACGTGTCGCTGCTCGGCTCGTATCGAACGGACGTGCACAACGCCGCGGTCGACCGGCTGCTCCGCGACTTCCGCGTCCTGGACGGCCGCGCCGGTTTCGAGGCCTAGCGGCCGCGCACGTCAGGCGCCGTGGTGCACGGCCTCGACGTTGTTGCCGTCGGGGTCGTGGACGAACGCCGCGTAGTAGGTCGGGTGGTAGTGCTCGCGCAGGCCGGGCGCGCCGTTGTCCTTCCCGCCCGCTCCGATCGCCGCCGCGTGGAAGGCGTCGACCGTCTCGGTGTCCGGCGCCCGGAAGGCGACGTGGACGCCCGCGGCCGGCTCGCCTTCGCGGATCCAGAACCAGGGCTTGCCGTCGCGCGCGAACCCTCCGGCACGGCCGTCGAACTCCATCGCGAGCTCGAAGCCGAGCGGCGCGAGGGCGGCGCTGTAGAACTCCTTGCTGCGGCGGTAGTCGCTGACCTCGAGGCCGACGTGGTCGATCACGCGCTCAGCCTATCGCGGGAAGATTCCGCTGTGAGGGCGCGTCGGGAAGGTCATGGAAGCCGCGACCACTCGCGACCAGTTGGCGACCCTGCAGCGCGTCGTGGTGCCGACGATCGCGGTCTTCGCCGCGGCGCTGCCGCTGGTGGGCCTCGTCTCGCTGCTGCTCCGCTCCCAGCTCGACCCGCATCTCGAGAACTACCGCCTGCACTTCGTCCTCTTCGGCCTCGCCGGCGGCCTCGCGTTCGGGCTCGGCTACGCGGCCGGGGAAGCGGCGAACCGCCGTGGCGACGCGCGCGTCCTGCTGCTTTCGCTCGCGTTCATGGCGACCGGCGGCTTCATGGGGCTGCACGCGCTCGGCACGCCGGGCGTCCTCTTCACGGCCGACCACTCCGGCTTCAAGGTCGCGATCCCGGTCGGTCTCCTCGTCAGCGCGGGCTTCGCGGCCGCGTCGGCATTCGTCGACCTGCGCCCGGAGTTCGCGGCCCTGGCGATCCGCCACCGCCGCGTCCTGCGCGCGAGCGTGCTGCTGGCGATGGCCGGCTGGTTCGTCTGGACCGTGACGAGCCTGCCGCCGCTCGACGGCCCGAACAGCGAGGCCGCGAGAGGCTCGTTGCTGGCGGTGCTCGCCGTCGTCGGCACGATCGTCTACGCCGCCAGCGCCGCCCGCTACTGGACGCTCTTCCGCACGCGGCCGAACCTGCTCCCGGTCGCGGTCGTCGCGTGCTTCGTGCTGCTCTCGGAGGCGCTGATCGGCGTCGCGCTGACCGGGGAGCGCAAGTGGCACGCGAGCTGGTGGGAGTGGCACGGGCTGATCGTGACCGCGTACCTGATCATCGGCTTCGCCGCGCAGCGGGAGTGGCGCGAGGAGCGCTTCCGCGACCTGTACCTCTCCTCGACGCGGGAGCGGCGGCAGGACGTGAGCGTCCTCTTCAGCGACCTCGTCGGCTACACCGGGTTCGCCGAGCGCTCGAGCCCGACCGAGGCCGCCGCGGTGCTCCAGGCGTACTGGGGCACGGCGGCGCCGCTGCTCACCCGCCGCTTCGGCGGCGAGGTCGAGAAGTTCATCGGCGACGGCGTCGTGGCCGTGTTCAACCGCACGGGCGACCAGCCGGACCACGCGAAGCGGGCGTCGTGCGCGGCGCTCGCGCTCCAGCGGGAGTTCGCGGGCCTCGCGGCCGAGCACCCCGAGTGGCCGCGGATGCGCGTCGGCGTCAACAGCGGCGAGGCGGTCGTGCGCGAGATCGGCGGCGAGGGCCACGTCGCGTACCCGCTCGTCGGCGACACCGTCAACACGGGCGCGCGGCTCGAGGGGCTGGCGCCTGTCGGCGGCGTCCTGATCGGCGCGCAGACGTACGACCGCCTCCCGGACGGCGCCGTCGTCGAGCCCAGGTCGGGGCTGCGGGTGAAGGGGAAGGACGCAGCCGTCGACGCCTACGTCCTTCACGCGCTTCGCTGCTGACGACAAGTGGCCCGCCAGGCGACGGGCCACCTGCGGTTAGCCGCGGTCGTGAAAAACAGCCTCGACATTGTTGCCGTCGGGGTCGAGCACGAAGGCGCCGTAGTAGCCCGGGTGGTAGCCGCGCTCGCCGGGCCCGCCGTTGTCGCGGAAGCCGGCGTCGACGGCCGCTCGGTGGAACGCCTCGACCGTGGCGCGGTCGGCCGCCGGGAAGGCGAGATGGACGTTCTCGGTCACCGGGTCTTCTCGGACCAGCGCAAACGAACGGCCGCCGCTCGTGACGTGAAACCGGGTCGGCGAGCCGTCGCGCACCCGTAACCCGACGGCCGGCGCGACCGTCTCGTAGAAGAGGCGCGACTCGACGAGGTCCCGGACGCGGA
>DASSMZ010000174.1:0-9541 GCA_035688325.1 Gaiellaceae bacterium | reverse complement strand
GCCGCCCATCGGCCGGCCCGCGAGGAAGTCGCGGATGCCGTTGTAGCCGTTGCCCGTGACGTAGGCGCCCACGGTGTAGCGGTCGGAGCCAGGAACCGGGGCGACATGGCTCTCGTTCGTGAACTCGATCGCGTTCATGTCGCCGAAGGCCTCGCCCATCGCGCCGGCCGGGAAGCCCTGTCGCGCCCCGACGCCCTTGCCGATCATGCGGTTCTCGACCGCATGGCCGAACTCGTGCGCGAAGACGGTGACGTCGTAGTCGCCGTCGACGCACGGGGCGTAGAACGCACCCGGCAGCGGCTGCCAGAGGAACATGTTGGTCGACGGGTGCAGGCCGTCGGCACCGGTGCCCATGTTCGCGTTGTCGCGCGCCCCGTAGGTCGGCGGACCGCCGCTGATCGCGCCGTCCTGGGACTGGCCCATGATGGCGTCGTTGCCGATCGGCGTGGCCGTCGGGCCGCCCGGCGTCGGCGTCGGGTCGACCGTGTTGACGCCGTTGTTGTACTGCTGGGCGTTCCAGTGGCCCTCGTCCCAGCCGAGGTAGTACGCGTAGTCGTGCAGCCGGTTGTGGCCGTTGAAGAGGTTGATCGTGGCGGCCGACCAGTCCTCGACGTTCGGGTTCGCCTGGGCTCCGGCCTGGCCGACGGCGGCCAGCGGCGCCGGGTTGCAGCCCGACGTGAACCACTGGTTGGTGAACGGGTAGTTGGCCGCGGTGTAGTCGCGCGTCGCGCTGATCGGCCGCGGGTTGGCCGGGTTGTTGTACGACCGGCCGCCGCCGCTCCACAGGAGCGCCTCGTCGACGTTGTTGCCGACCGTGCTCTGCGGCGTGCCCTGGACGCCCGCGACGTCCAGCGGGACGTCCCACTGGAACTTCGAGGCGACGCCCAGCGGGTAGACCGTCGTCGTCGGGTCGTCCGAGACGACGTTGGTGCAGCCGGCGGTCGCGGTCCAGCAGTAGGTCTGCCGCGTGTCCGTGCTCGGGTAGTTCCACGGGAACGCGTTCAGCGGGTTGAACGGCGGAGCGATCGGGAACGCCGACCACACCGGGTCGTTGGCGAGGTTGTCGACCAGGTTCTGCCGGTAGAGCAGCCTGCCGGTCGCCCCGTCGACGATCACGCGGTAGGAGTCCTGCGAGCCGTTGATCGACCGCGTCACGGTCGTGTCGTAGGCGCGGATCGCTCCTCGCTTCGCCGTGCCGAACACGATCGGGCGCACGGTCTCGACGCCGCTCAGGCCGCTCGCAGAGAGGGCGGTCGCGCCGTCGGCGGTCTTGCCGAGCGCCGCCACGTCCGAGACGTGGATGCCCGCGGCGTCGGCCGCCTTGACCCAGGCGTGCACGGGCGACAACGAGCGCCTGCCCACGACCGCCTGAGCGCGCGCGAGGCTCGACGACGCGTACACGACCTTCCAACCGGTCTTCGCCGGGACGACGGTGACGGTCACGACGCCGTCGGCCGAGAGCGCACCGCCGAAGGTCTGGCGGAACGAGACGGCGTGGGCCTTGCTCCCTCGAAGCGGCGCCGCCGTCAGCACCCGCAGTTGCCTGATCGAGCGCAGCCCGAAGGCCGCCTTGTGCGCGGCGAGCCAGTTCAGCGCGGCCGACTCGGCAGACGGTGCCTTGAGCCGGGCCGCGAGGTAGCCGCCGTAGTGGATGATCGAGGCCGGCGTTCCGAGCGGGCCCCACGAGACGCGGCCGTGGATCGACCGCGCCGCTCTGAGCTGGGCCCTGTTCGGCGCGACCTTGCCGCGCGAGTCGAAGTCGCGGAGCTGGCCGGTCGGCCGGTTGAGGTCGACGACGCCGAAGCTGCTCGACGTGACCGTCAACGCGACGACCGACAAACCTGCGAGGACCAGCAGCCGGGCGGCTCCTGCTCGCCGAGGCCGGACGCGTAGGCGTCTCATGCGCTTCCCCCCTTGCGGTTGTTTTTCGTGTCCGCAGCCACGAGGCCGCCGCAGTAGGTCAGCGGCTGCAGCGCGGTTCTACCACAGTCGCGAGTTAGGCTGCCCGTCGTCCGACGAAAGGGGGATTGCTGCATGGTCAGGGCCTTCGTGCTCTACGAGAGCGAGCCGGATCCCGAGCGGTACGAGCGCCACGCAGAGCTGTGCCGGCAGGTGCCCGGCGGGACGTTCCGCCACGGCAAGGTCTTCGGCGCGCCGATGGGCGAGCCGGCCTACGCGTACTACGCGGAGTGGGAGTTCCCGGACCGCGATGCCTTCGGAACGGCGGCGCGCAGCGCGGAGTTCATGGCGACCGGCAAGGACGCGATGGAGATGGGCGGCCGCTTCCACGTCCTGTTCGCGGACGTCTCGTGAACGAGTCGCAGCCATCCGCCCCGCGGCCGCTGGCGCCCGAGGAGCTCGGGTTCGAGCGGATCGTCTACGACAAGGCGCCGCCGCGTGCGACGATCACGCTCAACCGGCCGGACGTCCTCAATGCGTTCGACTTCCGGATGCTGCGCGAGATCGCCCGCGCGTGCGAGGACGCGTCGTGGGACGACTCGATCCGGGTGGTCGTCGTCACCGGGGCGGGACGTGCGTTCTGCGTCGGTGCGAACCTGCGTGAATGGGCCGACGGGTACGTCGGCAAGCCGAACGAGTACTGGAAGTGGTTCGGCGCCTTCAAGGACATGCACGACCGGCTGCGCGAGATCGGGAAGCCGACGCTCGCGCGGATCAACGGGATCGCCGTCGGCGGCGGGACCGAGCTGCAGATGGCCTGCGACCTGGCGGTGATGGTGGACGACGCGTTCATCCGGCACGTCGGGCCGGAGCACGGCTCGGTGCCGGCGGGCGGCGCGACGCAGTGGCTCTCGATCATGGTCGGCGACCGGCGGGCGCGCGAGATCGTGCTCATGTGTGACGAGATCCCGGCGCGGAAGGCGGAGGAGTGGGGGCTCGTGAACTGGGCCGTGCCCGCAGCCGAGCTGGACGCCAAGGTCGACGCGGTCGTCGAGAACCTCGTCCGGAAGCTGCCCCAGACGACGCGGTACGCGAAGCAGCACCTCAACTTCTGGCGCGACCTCGCTTGGCACGAGACGATCAACCACGCCCGCGACTGGCTGGCGCTCTCGATGGCGACCGACGAGCCGAAGGCCGCGATCGAGCGCTTTCTGGAGAAGCGGAAGTGAGGGTTCTCGCCCCGGTGTCAGACGGGTGCCGTGAACGTCACGCCTTCGTCACGGAAGTGAACCGGCTCGACCCCGGGAGCGGCTTCGCGCCCGTGTGGTGGGGCTCGGCACGGTGTCAGACACCGTGACGGAACTGGTACGCGTCGAGCGCGAGGCGCCTGTCGCGGTCGTGCTGCTCAACCGCCCCGACCGGCTGAACGCGCTCTCCGACGAGCTGATGGAGGAGCTGGTCGACACGCTGCGGGAGCTCGACCGCGACGACGAGATCCGGGCGATCGTGATCGGCGGGGACGAGCGCGCGTTCGCCGCCGGCGCCGACATCGGCGAGCTCGCGCAGGCCTCCGCGATCGAGCTCTACTATCAGCGCCGCGTCGAGCGCTGGGACGCGATCCGCGCGGTCTGGAAGCCGCTCGTCGCGGCGGTCTCCGGCTTCTGCCTCGGCGGCGGCTGCGAGCTCGCGCTGAGCTGTGACCTGATCGTCGCCTCCGAGACCGCGCAGTTCGGCCAGCCGGAGACCGGCCTCGGGATCATCCCGGGCGCCGGCGGCACCCAGCGCCTGACGCGTGCGGTCGGGAAGGCACTGGCGATGGACGTGATCCTCAGCGGCCGGCGCCTCTCGGCGCACGAGGCGCGAGAGGCAGGCCTCGTCGCGCGCGTGGTCGTCGAGGAGGCCTGGCTCGACGAGGCGAAGCGCGTCGCCCGCGACATCGCCGAGAAGGGGCCGGTCGCGACGCGGCTGGCGAAGGAGTCGGTGAACCGCGCCTACGAGACGACGCTCGCCGCCGGGATCGAGGCCGAGCGCCGCGCGCTCTACCTCGCGTTCGCGAGCGACGACGCCCGCGAGGGCCTGACCGCGTTCACCGAGAAGCGAAAGCCCGAATTCCAAGGGAGGTAGTCATGCCTGACATCGACGAGCTGCTGCGAGGAGCACAGGATGCGATGGCCGCCAAGCGGGTGTACGGCGAGCCGGTGGAGCGCGAGGGAGTGACCGTCATCCCCGCCGCGGCGGTCGGCGGGGGCGGAGGCGGCGGGGGCGACAACGAGAACAACGGCGGCGGCGGCTTCGGGCTGAAGGCCCGGCCGGTCGGCGCCTACGTCGTTTCCGGCGACAAGGTCGAATGGAAGGCCGCGGTCGACGTCCAGCGGCTGATGGTCGGCTGGCAGGTCGTCGCCGGCCTCGCGGTGCTCGCCGCGTGGTCGCTCGCCCGGCACCGGCGCTAGGCAGCCGGAGCGCGTGAGCAGGCTGGCGCGCTTCCTCGAGCCGCCGCGGTTGCGCACGCTCGAGACCGACCAGGAGCGGCGCGCGACCTGGCTCGAGCTGTTCCTCGACCTCGTCTTCGTCGCCGCGGTCGCGGAGGTCGCGTCGGTCCTGAGTGCCGATCCGACGGCGGCCGGCTTCGCCCGCTTCCTCGCGCTGTTCCTGCCGATCGGCTGGGCGTGGGCCGGGTTCGCCTTCTACGCGACCCGCTTCGACACGGACGACCTCGTCTACCGGCTGCTGACCCTGCTCGGCATGTTCGCCGTCGCCGCCCTGGCGAGCACCGTCCCGCATGCGCTCCACGGCGGGCAGAACAGCTTCGTCGTCGCGTACGTGGCGGTGCGCCTCGTCCTGATCGCGCTCTACGTCCGCGTCTACGTCGACCTCCCGGTCGCACGGCAGGTCGCGGCGTGGCTGATCCTCGTCTTCGGGATCGGCGTCGTCATCTGGCTGGTCTCGCTCGCCGTCCCCGTCCCGGGCAAGTACGTGCTCTGGGGCGTCTCGCTCCTGATCGAGCACGCAGGTCCCGTGAGAGCGTGGCGGCTGCTCGGGAGGATGCCGGTCGACCCGCGCCACCTGCCGGAGCGCTTCGGCCTGCTGGTCCTGATCGTCCTCGGCGAGGGCGTGATCGGCGTCGTGCTCGGCACCGCCCACGTGAGCTGGACGCTCAGCTCCGGGACGGTGGCGTTCGCCGGCTTCCTGACCGGCGCGGCGATCTGGTGGCTCTACTTCGACTTCCTCGACGCCGGCGTCGTGGTGACGCGGAACGTGCTCAGCGGCATCACCTTCACCTACGCGCACTACTTCGTCGCCGCCGGGATCGCGGCACTCGGCGTCGGCGTGAAGCTGACGATCTTCTCCGTCCAGCCCGGCCCGCGGTACGACGACATCGGCTGGATCGCCGCGGCCGGGACGGCGCTGTGCATGGGCGGCCTCGCCGCGGTCCAGCTCGCGGCTCCGCCGATGCTCCTCGACGCGGACGTGCTGCTGCGCCTGGCGACCGCCGGCGTCGCCCTGGTGCTCGTCGGCCTGTCGACGGTGCTGTCGCCCGTGCTGATCCTCTGGCTGCTGTCCGCGGTGCTCGTCGCGCAGGTGGTCGCCGAGCTCGCCGGCCACGAGCACCACACGCGGCCGCTGACGGGCCCCGTCTAGCCCGCGAGCTCGGCCGGGACGAGCGAGAGGGCGAGCTCGCGCCCTTCGCGCAGGACGCGCAGCGACACGGGCGCCCCGATCTTCTCGACGACCATCAGCCGTTGGAGGTCGGCGACGTCGGCGACGGGCTCGCCGTCGAGCTCGACGATCAGATCTTCGGGGCGCAGGCCCGCCGCGGCGGCCGGCGACCCGTCCGCGACCTGAACGACCTCGACGCCCGAGTCGCGCCTGAGCTGGCGCGCGAGGCGCGGTGGCAGCGGCCGCGAGCCGCCGGCGATCCCGAGGTACGCGCGCCGGAAGCGGCCCTCCGTCATCAGCGCGCCGACGATCGCCCGCGTCGCCGCGTTCACCGGCACGGCGAGGCCGAGGCCGACGCCCGCCACGGCGGTGTTGATCCCGACGACGCGGCCGCGGCCGTCCGCCAGCGCGCCGCCCGAGTTCCCGGGGTTGAGCGCGGCGTCGGTCTGGATCACGTTGTCGACGATCCGGCCGCCGGCGGTCGGCAGCGAGCGGCCGAGGGCGGAGACGACGCCCGCCGTGACCGAGCCGGCGAACCCGTTCGGGTTCCCGATCGCGACGACGAGCTGGCCGACGCGCAAGCTTTCGGCGTCGCCGAGCTCGGCCGCGACGAGGTCGTCCGCGTGCGCGCGCAGCACGGCGAGGTCGGAATGCGGGTCGGAGCCGACGACCGTGAACGCGAGCTCGCGGCCGTCCACGAACGAGGCGCGCCCGCCGCGCGTCGAGCCGTCGACGACGTGGGCCGAGGTGACGAGGAAGCCGTCCGGCGTGATCACGACCGCGCTGCCGCCGCCCAGCCGCCGCCCGCGCGAGACGCGCAGGTTCGCGACCGACGGCGCGAGCCGCTCGGCCACGGAGATGACGGCGTTCGAATAGGCGTCGAGCGCGTCCTGCTCCGACGAGATATACGTCAGCCCCGCCATGCGCCGACGCTAGCAACGCGGTTATAGGCTGCGGCGGATGCCCGAGGTCGAGACCAGCCGCGACGGCGCCGTCCTCACGATCACGCTCAACCGGCCCGACGTGCTGAACGCGTTCACGGCCGAGATGCACCGCCAGCTGGTCGGTGCGTTCAAGCAGGCGCGGAGCGCCGACGTGCGCGCGGTCGTGATCACCGGCGCGGGGCGCGGCTTCTGCGTCGGCCAGGACCTGAACGAGTTCGGCGAGGCCGCGCGGGACATCGCCGGGCGCCTGCGCGCCAACTACCACCCGACGATCCGGGCGGTGCGCGAGCTCGAGAAGCCGGTGATCGCGTCGGTCAACGGCCCGGCCGCCGGCGCGGGGCTCAGCTTCGCCTGCGCCTGCGACCTGCGCGTGGCCGCGGAGAGCGCGAGCTTCGTCCCGGCGTTCGTCAACATCGGCCTCGTCCCGGACATGGGCGGCACGTTCTTCGTCACGCGGTTGCTCGGCGCGCCGCGGGCCTTCGAGTGGATGACCTCGGGCCGGCGCCTGACCGCGCAGGAGGCGCTCGCCTGGGGCCTCGTCTCGGAGGTCGTGCCCGACGAGCGGCTCGCCGGGCGCGCGGCCGAGTGGGCGGCGCAGCTTGCGGCGATGCCGACGCGTGGGATCGGCATGAGCAAGCGCCTGTTCGACAGCGCCGACCGGACGACGCTCGAGGAGCAGCTCGAGCGCGAGGCCCAGCTCCAGGCCGCCGCCACGCGTACGCAGGACTTCCGCGAAGGAGTGGACGCCTTCCTGCAGAAGCGGGAGCCGCGCTTCGAGGGCCGCTGAGTGGAAGGAGCCGACATGGACACCGCAGCAGCGCGCATTCCGGCGAGCCATCCGATCCGCGTCGTCGTCAACGACGACCTCCAGCGGACCCGGCTGACCGTCTTCTTCCGCCTGATCCTCGCGATCCCGCTCGTCCTCTGGCTCACGCTCTGGGGCGTGATCGCCGCGCTCGCGACGATCGTGAACTGGTTCGCGACGCTCTTCGCCGGCAGCTCGCCGGAGGGCCTGCACACGTTCCTCGCGACGTTCCTGCGCTTCGCGACCCACGTGCGCGCCTACGTGCTGCTGATCGCCGACCCGTACCCGGGCTTCACGGGTCGCGAGGGGACGTATCCGATCGACCTCGAGGTCGCGCCGCCGGAGGAGCAGAGCCGCGTCACCGTCTGCTTCCGCCTGATCCTCGCGATCCCGGCGCTGCTGCTGACGAACATCCTCTCGAACCTCTCGCAGCTGCTGGCGATCTTCAGCTGGTTCATCGCGCTGGTGACCGGACGCGTGCCCGAGGGCCTGCGCAACTTCGCGGCGCTGGCGCTGCGGTTCGAGACGCAGACCTACGCGTACCTGCTGCTGCTGACGGGCCGGTACCCGAGCCTGAACGTCGGCATCGAGAGCTAGCCGGCGCCGAGCGCGGGCCGCGTATCAGGGCGCCGGTCGCGACAGGCGCGGGAAGGCCGCCCTCAAGTAGTCACCCCCCGTTGGGCGTGCGCCTCGGGCAGACTCTCGTCGTGAGCTGGCGTCGCCGAGCGGCGGGCCGGGGAAATCCGGTCCGAGACGCGCTCGTGCGGTACGTCGCGAGCGCGCTGCTTGCGGTGGTGCTCGTCAGCCTGCTGGGCGTCTGGCTCTTCCGCCGCGCGGGCGAGGCCGAGGCGATCCGCGACGCGAAGGACCAGACCCGCATCGCGGCCGAGGGCTCGGTCGAGCCGGCCGTGACCGACCGGCTCGTTCGCGGCGACCCGAAGGCGCTCGCGGCGGTCGACCGGGTCGTGCAGGAGCGGGTGCTCAGCGACCCCCTCCAGCGAAGCTCGATCGCGCGCGTGAAGATCTGGGACAGCTCGGGCCGGATCGTGTACTCGGACGAGCCGCGCCTGATCGGGGCTCGGTATGCGATGAGCGCCGAGGATCTCGCCGCGTTCAGGGAACAGCGCGTGTCCGCCGAGGTCAGCGACCTCTCCAAGCCGGAGAACCGCTTCGAGCGCCGGTTCGGCCGTCTGCTCGAGGTCTACCTGCCGATCCACACCCCGAGCGGCGCCGCGCTCCGCTACGAGACGTACTACCGCTCGAGCTTCATCTCGGCGCGTGCACGGCGGATCTCCAGGCAGTTCGCGCCGGTGATGCTCGGCGCGCTCGCGCTGCTCGTCCTGATCCAGCTCCCGCTCGCGTGGCGGCTCGCCCGCCGCGTCCAGAGCGGTCAAGACGAGCGGGAGCAGCTGCTGCGCCGCGCGGTCGAGGCATCCGACGCGGAGCGGCGGCGGATCGCTCGCGACCTCCACGACGGCGTCGTCCAGGACCTCGCCGCCGTCTCGTACTCGCTCACGGCGGCCGCCGACGGGGCGCCGCAGCCGTACGGCAACCAGCTGCGGACGGCGGCGGCCGAGACGAGGCACGGGCTCAGGCAGCTCCGCACGCTGCTCGTCGAGATCTACCCGCCCGAGCTGCACCGGGCCGGCCTCGAGGCGGCGCTCGCCGACCTCGCCTCGGCGTCGCAGGCGCGCGGGATCGAGACCGCGCTCGAGGTCGAGCCGGAGCTCGGCCTCGGCCGCGAGAGGGAGGCGCTCTTCTTCCGCGTCGCGCAAGAGGCGCTCCGGAACGTCGTCAAGCACGCCGGCGCGAAGCACGTCCGCATCGACGTCGGCCGGGCGGACGGCCGCGCGCGGCTGACCGTCGTCGACGACGGCCGGGGCTTCGATCCCGCGACTCCGACGGGCCGCGACCATTTCGGATTGACGATGCTCGCCGGCCTCGTCCGCGACGCCGGCGGTGAGCTGTCGGTCGAATCGGCTCCCCGGCGCGGCACGCGGGTCTCGGTGGAGGCCGAGCCGTGATCCGGGTGCTGCTCGCAGAAGACCACGGCCTCGTCCGGGCAGGGCTGGAACGGCTGCTCGCGACGGCGGACGACGTCGACGTCGTCGGCGGCGCGGCCGACGGCGCCGAGGCGATCGAGCTGGCGCTCCGCCTCCGGCCCGACGTGGTGCTGATGGACCTCTCGATGCCGGGCGTCGACGGGATCGAGGCGACGCGCGCGATCGTCGCCGAG
>DASSMZ010000169.1:0-3815 GCA_035688325.1 Gaiellaceae bacterium | reverse complement strand
GTCGCGAGCACGAAGAAGTCCGTGTAGCTGCACACGGGCCGCATGTCGAGGATGAGGACGTCCTGCGCCAGCTTCTCCTGGGCGAGGCCGGCGATTCGGCGGGCGTGTTCGAGTGGCGTCAGGGTCTTTTCAGGTCCTCTCGCGTTGGCCATCAGTGTAGCCGCCGTACAGGCCGAGCTCGGCGATCGCGTCCGCCACGGCCGGCGGCACGAGCTCCTCGATCGGCTCTCCGCGGGCCAGTCGCTCCCGGATCTCCGACGACGACACCGGCGGCGAGACGAGCTGGAACGAAAGCACGCGATCGCCGAAGCGCGCGAGGTCGGGCGGCGGGTACCCGGAGCGCGTGCCGACGGCGAGCCGCACCCAGCGCAGCACCTCGTCCGGCTCCTTCCAGCTCGGGAAGGCCGCGCCCTCGTCGGCGCCGACGACGAAGATCGCGTCGCCGAAGCGCCCGCCCGCGACTGCGTCGACCGTGAACGCGTGCTCGTCGAGCACGACCTCGTCGGCGAAGGGGAACGCCGCGTGCGCGAGCCGCAACCGTGCCTCGGCCGGCGCGACGGCGGCGCGATGCCCCGGCGCGGCGGCCACCAGCACGACCAGCCGGTCGACCGGAAGCTCCTCGAGCGCAGCGCGCCCGAGCGCCACGTGGCCGTTCTGCGGCGGGTCGAAGGTGCCGCCGAGGACGCCGGTCGTCACTGGAGCTCGAGCACCTCGCCCTCGAGCTCGACCTCGTCGCCCGTCCTCGCGCCGACGTCGCGCAGCGCCTGCTCGAGCTCCTCGTCGGAGCCAGGCGTGCCGTGGACGCGGAAGCCCCGGTCGGTGCGGAGGATGCGAAAGCGGCGGCGCTGGTCGGGCTTCGGGCGGTAGACGAGGAACTGCGGCAGCGCGCCCTCGTCGGCCCGGGGCGCCTCCGCCGGGGGGCACAGCTCGAACAGGCTGCGGCGGAAGCGCTCGACGCCCGCGCCCGTCGCCGCCGAGAGCGCGAAGACGCGCTGTACGCGCGGGTCGTCGGTCTCGAAGGCCGGCGGCTCCGGCAGCAGGTCGATCTTGTTCAGGACGACGACCTGCGGACGCTCGTCGAGGCCGGCGCCGTACTGCTCGAGCTCGTGGTCGATCTGGGCGAACGCCTCGGCCGGGTCCTCGGCGGCCGCGTCGATCACGTGGACGAGCAGCCGCGCGCGCTCGAGATGCGCGAGGAACTCGTGCCCGAGCCCGACGCCCTCGCTCGCGCCCTCGATCAGGCCCGGCACGTCCGCGACCACCAGCTGGCGCTCGTCGGAGTCGACCGTGCCGAGCACCGGCTGCAGCGTCGTGAACGGGTAGTCGGCGACCTTCGGGCGCGCGTTCGAGATGCGCGCGAGCAGCGACGACTTGCCGGCGTTCGGCAGGCCGACGAGCGCGGCGTCCGCCATCAGCTTCAGCCGCAGGTCGTAGCCGCCGGCCTCGCCTGGAAGGCCCGTCTCGGCGAAGCGCGGCGTCTGCCGCGTCGGGGTCGCGAAGCGGCGGTTGCCGCGGCCGCCCTCGCCGCCGCGCGCGAGCACGATGCGCGCGCCGGGCGCTGCGAGATCGGCCATCAGCTGCTCGTCTTCGTCGAAGACCTGCGTCCCGACGGGCACGCGCAGCTCGATCTCCTCGCCGGACGCCCCGTGCCGACCGCTGCCGCCGCCGGCGCCGCCCTTGCCCGCCTTGAAGTGCTGACGCGCGCGGAACGACGACAGGTCGCGCAGGTCCGGGTCCGCGACGAGCACGACGTCTCCGCCCGGGCCGCCGTCACCGCCGTCCGGGCCGCCCTTGGGCACGTGCTTCTCGCGCCGGAAGCTGAGCGCCCCGTCGCCGCCCCGCCCGGCCTGCACGTGGATGCGGGCCCGGTCGTGGAACACGTCGCGCGTCAGTCGGTGATGCTGATGAAGCGGCGCTCGCCGCTCGTCCTGAACGCGACCGTGCCGTCGCGCTTCGCGAAGATCGTGTCGTCGCGGCCGATCCCTGCGCCGGGGCCGGGCCGGAAGCGCGTGCCGCGCTGCCGCACGATGATCGTCCCCGCCGTGACGCCCTGGCCGTCGAAGACCTTGACGCCGAGCATCTTCGGGTTCGAGTCGCGGCCGTTCCGCGACGAGCCGAGTCCTTTCTTGTGAGCCATCTAGCTGTCCTTCCTCGCCTCGAGCGCGGCCAGCGCGCCCTTGCGGTTGCCGTGCGCGCGCTCGTGCTCGAGCGCGGCCTCGACCTGCTCGGCCGACCAGCCCGCCGCCTGCTCCTTGATCTGCACGACCGTCAGCCCGGCGTAGCCCTCCGGCAGCGCCGCGGGCGCAGCAGCCGCCGGCTCCTCCTTCGGCGCCGCCGGCGTCTCCGTCTTCGCCGGAGCGTTGCGCTTCGTCGCGCCGCCGATCGACTCGATCTCGATCTGCGAGAGCTTCGCGCGGAAGCCGGTCTTGCGTCGATACCCCGACTTCGGCTTGTACTTGCCGATCACGACCTTGTCACCGAGCGCTGAGCCGACGACGCGCGCCGTCACCTGCGTCTTGGGCGCGAGCTCGAACTTGCCGTCGCCGCCGAGCAGCAGTACCTCCGGGTGGAAGGTCTTGCCCTCTTCCGTGGAGACGCGGTCGACGAGCAGGCGCTCGCCTTCCTGCACGCGGTACTGCTTGCCGCCGAGTGTGATGATTGCGTAGGCCATGGCACCGAAACGCGGGCTTGTCGCCCGCGAGGACGGAAGTGTAGCCGTGACGGGCGCTTCTCGGCAAAACCGGGGCTTGCGCGAGGTGTACGTGATCTGGCTGCTCGTCGGGCTCGCCGCCGTCGCCGTGCTCGAGACCTACTGGCGCTTCCCGGCGAGCCGGCTCTGGAAGGTCTCCGGCACGGGCGCGTCCGGAGGCGCGAGCCGCGCGTTCGTCTTCCTGAGCTTCTCGCCCGCCCTGATCTCGATCGCGGTGCTGGCGATCGTCGTCGACCGCCTCGAGGACCGCAGGGCGACCCTGCTCGGCCTGGTCTCGCTCGTGCTCTGCGCGACGGTGGCGATCCCCGGCGTGCAGACGCCGAACGACCTGGATGCGAAGTGGTCGAACCTGCCGGCGGTCATCGGGGTCGCGATCACCTTCGGGCTCACGCTCCGGGCGGGCGCGCGAGGCAGGCGCGAGGCCGTGCGGACGACGACGGGCGGTGATGTGGCCCGGCTGGTCGCCGGTGCGGTCGCGCTCTTCTTCGCGGCGCCGTACATCGCGGCCGAGCTCGGCTTCTTCCTCGACGGCGTGCCGCTCCTCGGCCGGCTCTTCCAGACGAGCCGGTTGCGTCCCGAGACGCCCGGCAGCAGCGCTCTCAACGCGGCGGTGCACCACGGCCACCACCACGGGCTCGACGGGTTCCTGCTCGCGGTCACGGCCCTGCTGCTGTCCCGGCTGCTCGGCGGGATCAGGCGGAACGGGCTGCGGACCGCGACCGCGGCCTACCTCTCGCTGATGCTCGTCTACGGGCTGACGAACATGGCGAACGACCTCTGGAGCGAGCAGGTCGTCAAGCGGAGCTGGACGACGTGGCAGATCCCGGACGTCCTCTCGCCGAAGCCGTCCGCGGCCTGGGCCGCGATGATCGCCTGCGCCGCCGTCGTCTACTACGCGTGCTGGCGCGAGCGGCCGTTACTCCGCCGGGGCTGACTCGGGGCTCGCCGAGCCCGCGCCCGAGCCTGAGCCCGAGCGGCGGCGGCGGTTCCGGCCGCCACGCGAGCCGCGCCGCGTCTTCTTCTTCGGCGTCGGCTGCCCGTCGGCCTCGGCGCCGTTCTCGGAAACCACCTCGGCCTCCGGCTCCGGCTCGTCGCGGCCGAGCGA
>DASSMZ010000034.1:0-4810 GCA_035688325.1 Gaiellaceae bacterium | reverse complement strand
GTCAAATCGGCTTACAGCGATCGTCGGTAGAGGCGATTTCGCGGCACACCCGTAAGCTCCGCGACCACCTCCGCGGCTCGGCGCCGGGCGGCGCCCGCGGCTACGAGCTCCGCCACCGCGGCGGCCGCGGCGGCCTCGTCGCCGGCTGCAGCAGCCGTCTTGCCGAAGACCAGCGTGATCTCGCCCTGCACGGGCTCCGTGAAGCGCTGCGCGAGCTGCGAGAGGGTGCCGCGCGCGACGTCCTCGAAGCGCTTCGTCAGCTCGCGGCCGACGGCGGCCGGCCGTTCAGGCATCACGCGCGCGAGAACAGCAAGCGACCGCGGCAGCCGCTGCGGCGACTCGAACGCCACCACCGGCCAGGGCCAGCGCGAGAGCTCCTCGCCGAGCTCGAGCAGCGCCCGCTCCCTCCGCGGCAGGTAGCCGACGAACTGGTAGCGCTCGTGCACGAGGCCACTCGCGACGAGCGCGGTCTCGACCGCCGACGGCCCGGGAAGCACGGTCACCTGCACGCCGGCGTCCAGCGCCGCCGCGATCAGCCGCGCGCCGGGGTCGCTGATGCCGGGCAGCCCGGCGTCGCTCACGAGCGCGACGCGCTCACCGGCCGCGAGGCGCGGGAGCAGCTCGGCCGTCCGCCGCGCCTCGTTGTGCTCGTGGTAGGACACGAGCCGCGCCTGGATGCCGTGGCGCGACAGCAGGCCGCGCGTGTGCCGGGTGTCCTCGGCGAGCACGACGTCCGCCTCGCGGAGCTCGTGCAGGACGCGCAACGTGACGTCGTCGAGGTTGCCGATCGGCGTCGCGCAGACCGCGAGCGGCATCTACGACCCCGCGTGCAGCGCCTCGAAGGCGATCATCCCGGCGCCGATCACGCCGGCGTCGGTGCCGAGCTGCGCCGCGACGATGCGGACAGTGTCGCGGCCCGGCTCCAGCGCGTCGCGGGCGAGCACCTCGCGGGCCGGCCCGAGCAGGAACTCGCTCGCCGCCTCGCCGAAGCCGCCGCCGACGACGATCAGCTCGGGCTCGAGAGCATTCACGTAGCTCGCGAACGCGGCGCCCACGTAGCGGCCGATGCGCTCGAGCACGGCTGCGGCCTGCACGTCGCTTGTCTGAGCGCGCCGGATCAGCTCGGGCGCGTCGACGTCGTCGCCGAGCGCCTCGCTCGCGAGCTCGCCGGCCGCCGGTCCCGTCGCGTAGGACTCGAGGTGGCCGCGGCCGCCGCAGCGGCAGAGCCGACCGTCCAGCTCGACGACGACGTGCCCGAGCTCGGCGCCGCTCCCCATGGCGCCGCGGTACGGCCGCCCGCCGAGGACGAGGCCGCCGCCGACGCCGGTCCCGAGGGTCAGCATGACGACGTGGTCGGCCCCGCGAGCGGCGCCGGACTGCCATTCGGCGATCGCTGCCGCGTTGGCGTCGTTGTCGATCCCGACCGGCAGCCCGTGTCGCTCGCGCATGCGGTCGCGGAACTCGACGTGCTGGAGCGGCACGTTCACGGACGCGACGGCGCGGCCACGACGCTGGTCGATCCGCGAAGGCAGGCCGAACCCGATCGCGGCGACGTCCGGATGATCCCTGCGGAGCTCGTCGACCAGCCCGTCCAGCTGCGCGAGGAACGCACCCTCCGACGAGACGTCGGTCGGGCTCTCCGTCTGCGGGCCGAGCGACCCGTCACGCGACACCACGGCGGCGAGCACCTTCGTGCCGCCGACGTCGACGCCGATGACCGCCTGACCCGCCAACACGCGCGGGTACCATACGCCGCCGGATGTCGTCGCCCGGCGGAGAGAAGCCGTATCGCCGCTATCGCGGGGGGCGCACGAAGGGACGAGTCCCCACGGTCGGCCGGCCGGAGAAGGCGCCTCCGAGGGCGCGTCCCGACCGCGACGGGCGCAGCCGCTACCGCGGGCCCGGCCCGAAGAAGACCGCGGCCCGCCGTCGGCCAAGGCAGATTCGCTGGGCGCGCGAGCTGACGATCGCGCTCGTCCTGATCATCCTGTTCTTCGTCGTCTGGGCCGCCGCGGGCTACCTCGTCTTCCGCAGCGGCGTCTCCGAGGCCAACAAGCGCCTGCCGCAGTCCGCCCGCAGCGCGCTGGCGCCGGACAAGGGCAGCTTGCTCTCGACGCCGACCGCGATCCTGCTGCTCGGCACCGACCACTCGATCGCCGCCGCGCGCTCCGGCGACCGTCACTCGGACTCGATCACGCTGCTGCGGACCGACCCGCCGCACCACCGGCTCTACTACCTCTCGATCCCGCGCGACCTCCGCGTCGACATCCCGGGGTACGGCAACGCCAAGATCAACACCGCCTTCCAGGTCGGCGGGCCGCGCCTCGCCGCTCGAACCGTGGCCGCGTACACCGACATCCCCGTCAACCACGTGGTGATCGTCAACTTCGCGCAGTTCAAGGACCTCATCGACGCCGTCGGCGGGGTCGACATCGTCGTCTCGGAGAAGATCCAGTCGAAGTTCGATTGCCCGTACGCGACGAACGCTCGCTGTGCGCGGTGGCCGGGCTGGCGCTTCCAGCCGGGGAAGCAGCACATGAGCGGCCAGCGCGCCCTCATCTACTCGCGCATCCGCAAGAACGCGCTCAACCCGGGCGACAGCGACATCACGCGCGAGGCGCGCAACCAGCAGGTGATCCAGGCGCTGATGAGCAAGCTCGCGAGCTTCGGCACCTTCATGCGGCTGCCGTTCATCGGCCACGACCTGATGAGGCCGCTCGCGACCGACCTCTCCGCCAACGACTTCGTCGGCCTCGGCTGGGCGAAGTTCCGCGCCGGCCGAACGCTGCACTGCCGGCTGGGCGGGATCTCGACCGGCGGCGACATCACGCCGAGCGAGGACAACGCGAAGGTGATCCTGATGGTGCTCGGCAAGGCGGCGCCGCAGCCGCCGGCGCCGTCGGGCGACACCTACCCGCCGGGCTGTCTGGTCGGCCGCACCGGCTAGCGGCCTAGGCCTCGGCGGCCTTCGACTCTTCCTTCTTCGGCTTGCTCTCGCCCTCGCCCGACGAGCCGGCGCCGTCCTTGGACGCCGACTCCTTCCGTCGCGAGCCGCGGCCGTAGTCGGTCGTGTAGAACCCCGAGCCCTTGAAGTGCACCGCCACCGGGTAGAGCACGCGCTCGACCGGCCCCTCGCCGCAGACCTCGCACGTCTCCGGCTGCGGGTCGCCCATCCGCTGGAACAGCTCGAACAGATGGCCGTTCGGGCACCGGTACTCGTAGATCGGCACGGATTCGAAGAATAGTGCGGCGGGTGGCTATGGCCGCCGCTCGCGCACCAGCGTCTCGCGGTAGCAGGGCGCGTCCTCGAAGGCGGCGAGGCCGGGCTGGAGCGGTCGCTTGCGCTGGCGCGTGCGGCGCGCGGCGGCAAGCACCGCTGAGGCGCCGACGACGCCGCCGATCAGGAACGACCGCAGGCGGCCCGAGTGGCTCTGCCCGTCCACGTGGGCGATTGTACGGTTGCGCGCGTGATCTGCACTCTCGGTGACCTCCTCCTCGACGTGGTCGTGCGCGCCCCCGGCACGGCGCTCGCGCCGGGGGCGGACACCCCGGTCGAGACGCGGGTCGCGACGGGCGGCCAGGCGGCGAACGTGGCGTCGTGGATCGTCGAGCTGGGCTCCGCGGCGCGGTGCATCGCCAAGCGCGGGGACGACGCCGCCGGGGCGCTGGCAGCCGCGCTCGTCGCGGAGCGCGGCGTCGAACTGGTCGGCCCCGTAGTCGCCGGCGCGACAGGCGTGGTGGTCGCGCTCGTCGCGGCGGACGGCGAGCGGACGATGGCGACCGACCGCGGCGTCGCGGTCGAGCTGCGACCGGACGAGCTCGACCCGGCGTGGCTCGACGGTTGCGCCTGGCTCTGCCTGAGCGGGTACTCGCTGCTCGCGGAGCCGATCGCGGAGGCGGCGCTCGCCGCGGCACGCTTCGCGCGCGCACGGGGGGCGCGCGTGGCGGTCGATCTCTCGTCGTGGAGCGCCATCCGCGCCTACGGCGCCGATCGTTTCCGCGCCAACCTCGACGCGGTCGCACCGGACGTCGTCTTCGCGAACCAGCCGGAATGGGAGATGGTCGGCGGCGCCTACGCGCTGGCCGAGACCGCGATCGTGAAGCTCGGCTCGCGCGGCGTCGAGCTGCGGACGCCCGATGGCGTCGAGCGGTTCGAGCCGCTCGTTGTCGAGGTCGTCGACACCACCGGCGCCGGCGACGCGCTCGCCGCGGGCTTCCTCGTCGGCGGGATCGAGCTCGGCCTCGAGGCCGCTGCGCGCTGCGTGGCGCAGCTGGGAGCAGTGCCTTCGTGACAGAAGTGCTCCGAGTCGCGCCGGAAGTGCAACAAGCGCTGCGCGAAGGCGGCGCGGTCGTCGCGCTCGAGACTACGCTCGTCGCACATGGTTTCCCACCCGGGGTGGGGGTGGAGGTGGGGCAGGCCGCGGAGGCAGCGGTCCGGTCCGAAGGGGCCGTGCCTGCAACGGTGGGGGTGCTGGACGGCGCGGTCGTGGTCGGCCTCGGAGACGACGAGCTCGAGCGCTTCGGCGAGGCCGGGGCCGGCGCGCGCAAGGCTGGGCCTCGTGACCTGGCGGCCTGCGTCGCGAGCGGCGAGCTCGGCGCCACGACCGTCGGCGGGACGCTTGCGGCGGCGCGGCTCGCCGGGATCCGCTTCATGGGCACCGGCGGGATCGGCGGCGTCCACCGCGGCTTCGCGGAGCGGCCCGACGTCAGCGCCGACCTCGCGCAGCTCGCGCGAACGCCGGCGCTCGTCGTGTCGTCGGGGATCAAGTCGCTGCTCGACGTGCCGGCGACCGCGGAGCTGCTCGAGACG
>DASSMZ010000151.1:0-3580 GCA_035688325.1 Gaiellaceae bacterium | reverse complement strand
CTTGCCGAGCTCGAGCTCGCGGAACTGCTCCAGCCCGAGCAGCTCGTACGCGTAGCGGTGCTGCTCGTGGTAGTCGATCAACCCCGGGTACGGCGGCGAGGTGACGACGCCGTCGAAGCGGCCGCCGAAGTCGAGCTCCCGCGCGTCCCCGTGCAGCACGACCGCCTCCCGCCCGCGCGCCCGCACGCGCGCGAACGCCTTCACCCGCGCCAGCGTGTCGAGCGCGTAGCGGCGAAGGAACCGACGCGCCTCGCCGACCGGGCGGCACTCGCGCCGGTGCTTGTGGCACCAGTACGGCGTCTTCTGTGGCGTGCGCGGGAAGTCGAGGTCGAAGTGCGTCGTCCGCCGCGCCGAGCGCGCCGCGCGGGCCAGCACGATCCGCAGGACGTCGGCGTGCCGGTAGTCCTCGACCAGCGACCGGAAGAAGAGCAGCTCCGCCGCCGCCCGGGGCGCATACCAGTCGCGGACGAAGCGCGACGCCGAGCCTCCCGGGCGCACGAGCGAGAAGCGCTCGAGCCGCGCCAGCGCGTCGCGCAGCTCCGACTCCAGCACGAACGGGTTGTACTCGCGCGTCTTCACCCGCATCAGCAGGCAGTTGAACGGCGCGACGTCGGAGCCGGTCGCGTCGTAGCCCGACTCGAGCGCCTGGACGAGCGTCGTGCCCGACCCGGCGAACGGATCGAGCACGCGCCCGCCGCCGGGTAGGTGCCGCTCGAGCAGCGCCTCGACGAGCTGCGGGATGAACTTGCCGAGGTACGGGTGGAGCCGGTGGACGTGCTTCGTCCGCTCCCGCTCGGGGAGCTCGCGCTCCGACCACGACAGGTCGAGGTCGATGCGACGGTAGAGCGCATCCTGGGTCGACGCCACCCGCCGCAGTTCGCGTTCGCGGTAGCGTCCCCTCCGTGGCGAAGCCGAGCGTCGAGGAGCTGTGGCGGCAGATGCTCCTGGGCGACTACCCGCGCCTGCACAGCATGCGCCGCATGTGGGGCGCCCTTCCCTCGGCGCCCCGGTGCAAGCTCTGCAACGCGCCGTTTCGCGGGCCGGGCGGCGTGCTGATGCGCGCGATCGGGTACGGCCCCTCGCCCCTGAACCGCCGCCTGTGCAAGTGGTGCCTCCGCGCCGTGCATCGGCATCCGGGCGGCGCAGAGATCGAGGTCTCGGTGCTGATGGCCGACGTGCGCGGCTCGACGGGACTGGCCGAACGGATGCCGCCCGAGGAATTCTCTCGCCTGCTCGCGCGCTTCTACGGCGCCGCGGCCGAGGTGGTCGACGGGCACGACGGGATCGTCGACAAGTTCGTCGGCGACGCGGCGGTCGCGCTCTTCATCCCGGGCTTCGCTGGCCCCGGCCACGCCGCCTCGGCGATCGCGGCCGCCCGCGACCTGCTCGAGCGCACGGGCAACGACGGCCCGAGCCCGTTGATCCCGATCGGCGTCGGCGTCCATACCGGCACGTCGTTCGTCGGCAGCGTCGGCGAGGGCGACGCACGCGACTTCACCGCGCTCGGCGACACGGTCAACGCCGTCGCGCGGCTGTCGGCGCTCGCAGGCGCCGGCGAGCTGCTGATCAGCGCGGACGCAGCCGCCGCGGCCGAGCTCGACACGGCCGGCCTCGAGCGGCGGACGCTGGAGCTACGCGGGCGCGACGAATCGCTCGATGCGTGGGTCTCGCGCGCGGAGGTCGCCGCCTAGAACGCGTTCGCCAGCCGCTCGACGCCGTCCCTCCGGATCGCGACGACGTCGAAGCGCGCCTCGAGCCCTGCGCACTCCGGGTGCGCGGCGAGCCAGGCTTCGGCTGCTCGGCGCAGGCGGCGCTGCTTCTCCGCGGTGACCATCTCGAGCGGGTCGCCCAGTCGGTCGCCGCTCTTCGCCTTCACCTCGACGAACGCGAGCCGCCGGCCGCGGCGGACGACGAGGTCGAGCTCGTAGCCGCCGATCCAGACGTTCTTGCCGAGGATGCGGTAGCCGCGCAGTCGGTAGTGCCTAAGCGCTCTCTGCTCGAACGAGTTGCGCAAGCTCGTCGTCGGTCATGTACGCCCGCGACCGCCACGAGCGCCGGTGGATCTCGCACGGCCCGAGCTGCCGGACGACCGCGGTGTGGCTCGGCGTGATGTAGCCGACATGCGAGCGGAAGCCGTACGCCGGGTAGAGGGCGTCCATCCGCCGCATCATCCGGTCGCGCGTCACCTTCGCGACGATCGACGCCGCCGCGATCGCGGCGCTCTTCTCGTCGCCGTCCACGATCGCGCGATGCTCGGGCGCGAGCGGCCCGAGCCGGAAGCCGTCGACCAGGCACACCTCGGCGGGCGGCGCGAGCTCCGACAGCACCGCGCGCAACCCGGCGAGGTTCGAGCGATGAAGGCCGTCCCGGTCGATCTGCGACGACGGCACGGCGCGCACGACGACCCGTTCGGCGCAGCCGATGACGGCGCGGTAGAGCTCCTCGCGCTCGGGCTCGGTGCACTGCTTCGAGTCGTTCAGGCACGCGAGCGGCCGCACCTTGTGGTCGCGCAGCTTCGCGTAGTCGAGCAGGACGCCGGCGACGAGCAGCGGCCCCGCGAGCGGGCCTCGCCCGGCCTCGTCGGCGCCGGCGACGAAGCGCGCCCCGAGCCTGCGGTCGAACTGGAGGAGCTTGCGACCGGGGCGGCGTGGCATGCGCGCGAGCATAGCGCCGCCCCCGGGCGGGTTCGCAGAACGACACACTTTCGGCACAGGATCGAGCTCGGATCGAGCCTGACGTACTGCACGACCCCTCATCCGAGCTGGCGACCCGGGGCCGAATGGCCGCGAGAGGTCGGGTGGGTGCTCTACCGCCATGCGAAGACGCTCGTCCTGATCGACCCGCTGCCGACCGACGACACGTGGTGCCGGGTCGGGGCGGAGGTCGCGCAGGCGGACGAACCCGTCGCCGTCCTCCTCACCGCCCCGTGGCATCTGCGTGGCACCGCCGAGGCAGCTGCTCGCTTCCACGCCCGGGTTTGGGCCGCGGAGCGCGCGTGGGAGCGGTTGCCCGTGCTGGAGCGGCTCGAGCGGCCGCCCGGCGGGATCTCCCCGGTCGCACCGCGCGGAGTGGACGAGGGCCAGGTCGCCTTCTTCCTCGAGGCAGAGCGAGCCCTCGTGGTCGGCGAGCGCTTCCTCGGGACGCAGGACGGCCTCCGGGTGACGCCGTCGCACGCGACGACCGACCTCGACACGTTCGTCGCGTCGTTGCGCGAGCTCGAGCGCTCCCCGATCCAGCGGGTGCTCGTCTCGCACGGCCCGCCGGTGCTCGAGGACGGCGGCGAGGCGATCGCGCGCGCCGTCCGGCGCTTCGAACGCTAGTCCTTGACCTGCTCGCGCTCTGCGTCGGCCGGCTCGAGCTCGGGGTCGACCGCGGACTCGGGCTCCGGCCCGGGCTCGTCCGCCGTCGGCTCGGCGACCGGCTCGGCTGCCGGCTCCGGCTCCGTCCCTTCGGGAGCCTCGACCTCGTCGGGCGCCTCCGTCTCCTCCGGCGCCTGCTCCTCCTCGGTTGCGTCGGCGGCCTCGGCGGCCTCGGCGACGAGCTCCTCGTCGACCTCCTCGCCCTCCGCCGGCATCGCGCC
>DASSMZ010000126.1:0-24336 GCA_035688325.1 Gaiellaceae bacterium | reverse complement strand
CGCGAGCGGCACGTAGTCGAACCAGCCGGCGTCCGGCGCCATCCCGAGCGCGAGGCTCGTGTAGAGGAAGATCGCCGAGGCGAGGAAGATCCAGTAGCT
This sequence comes from Gaiellaceae bacterium, assembly GCA_035688325.1. Lineage (GTDB taxonomy): Bacteria > Actinomycetota > Thermoleophilia > Gaiellales > Gaiellaceae > AC-32. The sequence goes on along the minus strand of DASSMZ010000126.1, from coordinate 24,237 downwards.
GAGGGCGTTCATGCGCGGGAAGGCCATGTCCCGCGCGCCGATCATCAGCGGGATCAGGTAGTTCCCGAACGCCCCCGTCGTCATCGGGATGATGAAGAAGAAGATCATCGTCAGCCCGTGCAGGGTGAACAGCTGGTCGTAGGTCTCCGGCGAGACGATCGAGTTGTTCGGCTTGATCAGCTGCGTCCGCATCAGCATCGCCTCGATCCCGCCGGCGCCGAACAGGACGAGCGTCGTCCAGAAATAGAGGAGCCCGATCCGCTTGTGGTCGGTCGTCATCAGCCAGCCGAGCACGCCCGGGCGGCTCTGCCACATCACCTCGAGCCGCTCGATGCGGCCGGCGGCTGCGGGGCTCGGAGGCGTCGCGACGGCCACTACTTCAGCTGCTCCAGGTAGGCGGTGATCGCGCGGATGCGCCGCTCCGACAGCTGGCCGAAGCTCGGCATCTGGTTGCCGGGCTTGAACCGCTGGGAGTCGCGGATCCAGTCGTGGAGGTACGACGGCGTGTTCGGGATCGTGAGCGCGGCCAGCGTCTCGCGGTCGGCGACGTGCGTCAGGTCGGGGCCGACCCCGGAGCTCGCGCTCGTGCCGCGGATCTGGTGGCAGGCGGCGCACGCGCCGTTGAGGAAGGCGCCCCGCCCCGCGCTCGCGAGCGGGCCGGAGGGCGCGGCCGCCGGCCTCGACTGCCGGGCGAGCCAGCGTGCGAATTTCGCCGGCGGGTCGGCGTAGACCCAGATCCCCATGTGCGCGTGCTGCAGCCCGCAGTACTCCGCGCAATCGCCGCGGTAGCGTCCGACGGCGTCGGCGTAGAGCTCGATCTCGTTCGTCGTGCCCGGCAGCGTGTCGATCTTCCGGTTCAGCTCCGGGACCCAGAAGCTGTGGATCACGTCGTTCGTGCGGACCTCGAGCCGGATCGGCGTCCGCACCGGGATGTGGATCTCGTTGGCCGTGACCGCCGACGTCCCCGGGTAGCGCACCTCCCACCACCACTGGTGCCCGATGACGAGGATCGTCCGCTTCGTCGAGTTGGCGGCCGGGGCCTCGGTCGTCCTGATCACGAACAGGTTTGCGATCACGAACAGCGTCGAGATGAGCAGGATCGGGACGACGACGCCGCCGAGCACGACGACGTACCAGCCGACCCGCTCGCCCGGCTTGGGCCCCTGCGTGTCGCCGCCGGCGCCGCGGCGGCCCGCCCGCTTCCACGCGAGCAGCAGCAGCGCGACGACCACCGCCAGCCCGAGGAAGGCGACCGCGGTCATCCACCAGAAGAGGCTGGCGATGTCGCTCGACTGGTGGCTCGCCGGCGCGAGGGCGTTCTGCTTCTGTCCGCACCCGGAGAGCAGCACGGCGAGTGGGACGAGCGCCAGCGCACGCTTGCCGCGAAGGAGCCCAGATCTCACGCGCTCGTTACGCCCTCCCATCGACGACCGGGGCAGACGTGCTTCATCTACCGAAATCGGGACTGATCAAACGCCCCAGGTACGCTCGGCCGATGGGCTGGACGGTCGAGCCGACCCAGCTGCTCCCGATCGCGGTGGTCGCCGCGCTCTACGCCAGGCGGGCGTGGACGCTGCACCGGCGCGGGCGGCCGGTGCCCGCGTGGAAGCTCGCTTCGTTCGCTTCCGGCCTGCTCCTGCTGCTCGCCGCGGTGGTCACGCCGGTCGACTCGATCGGCGAGGACCGGCTCTTCTCGGTGCACATGGTGCAGCACCTCCTGATCGGCGACCTCGCCCCGCTCCTGCTGGTGCTCGGCCTGTCGCGGCCGCTGCTGCGACCCGTGCTCGCCCCGCGGGCGGTTCGGCGGCTCCGCGTTCTGACCCACCCGCTGGTCGCCCTCCCGCTCTGGGCGGTGAACCTCTGGCTGTGGCATGTGCCCCGACTGTACGACGCCGCGCTCGACCACGCGCCCGTTCACGCGCTCCAGCACCTCTGCTTCCTCGCCGCCGGGATGCTGCTCTGGACGACCCTGCTCGGCCTGCTGCCCGGCCCCCGCTGGTTCGGCCGCGGCGCGCAGCTCGGCTCGCTGGGCTTCGTCTGGCTCGCCGGCGCGGCGCTCGCGAACATCTTCCTCTGGAGCGACCGCGCGTTCTACTCGCGCTACGTCGACGCCCCGCGCACCTGGGGGCTCTCGGCCGTCGCCGACCAGCGGGCGGGCGGCGGGGTGATGCTCGTCGAGATGACGATCGTCGTGGCGACCGTCTTCGTCGCGCTCGGGCTGCGCTGGCTCGAGGAAGCCGAGCTGCGGCAGCGGCGGCTCGAGGCGCCCCGGTACAGTGAGCCCACCGGGGTGCCGCGCACGCGCGGCTGAGATCACACCCGTCGAACCTGATCTGGTTAGGACCAGCGAAGGGAGCGGATGGACCAGCTCGAGACACCGTCGTGGGGCATCCGGCCCGTTCCGGAGCGCCTGCGGGTGCTCGGCCTGCTCGACCTGACGCTGCTCTGGGGCAACCTCTCCGTCAGCCTGCTCGTGATCGTCGCCGCGGCGGGGCTCGTGCCGATGCTGTCGTTCCGGCAGGCGCTGCTCGCGATCCTGATCGGGGCGCTGGCCGGGAGCGTGCTGCTCGGCCTCGCGGCCATGATCGGCGCCGACGCCCGCGTGCCGGGGATGGTGCTGCTGCGCGCGCCGCTCGGGCGCCGCGGCTCGTATGCGCCGACGGTGCTGAACGTCGCGCAGAACCTCGGCTGGTCGACCTTCGAGCTGATCATCATCTCGACCGCGGCGGCCGCGCTCTCGCAGCGCGTCTTCGGGTTCGAGGCGCGGTGGCTGTGGGCGCTCCTCTTCGGCGCGGTCTCGCTCGCGCTCGGGCTGATGGGCCCGGTCGGCTTCGTCCGCCGCTACGTGCGCAAGTTCGCGATCTGGGCGGTGGTCGCGTCGATCGGCTACCTGACCTGGTGGGCGATCGACAAGGCCGACCTGCACGCGCTCTGGCAGACCGACGGCACCGGCGGCCTCTCGCTCGGGCAGGGCGTCGACCTCGTGATGGCGTCGGTGATCTCATGGACGCCGCTCGCCGCCGACTACACCCGCTTCGCGCGCGGCCGCCGTTCCGCCTTCCTCGGCGCCGGTGCCGGGTACTTCGTACCGACGCTGTGGGGGTTCTCGCTCGGCGCCGTGCTCGTGCTCGCACGGGACCTGAGCGATCCGGCGCAGATCCCGAGCGCGGTCGCCAGCGGAAGCGTCCTGGCAGTCGTCGCGCTGCTGATGCTGACCGTGGACGAAAGCGACGAGGCGTTCGCCGACGTCTACTCGACCGCGGTCTCGCTGCAGAACCTGCTGCCGCGGACGTCGCTGCGCCCGCTGATCGTGGTGGTGGCGGCGACGGCGACGGCGGGCGCGATCGCGATCAACCTCGACAACTATCTGACGTTCCTGTTCCTGCTCGGCTCCGTCTTCGTGCCGCTGTTCGGCGTGCTGCTCGCCGACTGGCTGGTGCAAGGCGCGCACTACTCGGAGCGGGACGTCTTCGCCGCTCCGGCGGTGCGCTGGCCGCAGCTGGCCGCGTGGGCAGCCGGGTTCTGCCTGTACCAGTGGCTCTCGCCGCAGGGCCCGCACTGGTGGACGAGCGCGGTCGGCCACGTGACCTCGGGGCATGCGCAGCTGACGGCGTCGCTGCCGAGCTTCGCCGTGGCCTTCGGCCTGACGGTGCTCGCTGCCGGGGTAGATTCGCGCCGTGCGGCCGCTCGCACTCGTCGGGAACCTCTCGCTCGACCGCGTTGACGACGGCGAGCCGCGGCCGGGCGGCGCGCCGTTCCACGGCGCCCGCGCGCTGCGGGTGCTCGGCCGCCCCGCGATCGTGGCCGTCAAGGCGGCGGAGACCGATCGCCGCCGGCTCCTGCCGCCGCTCGTGCGGCTCGGGCTGCCGGTGCTGTGGCGCGGCGGCTCGTCGACCGCGTCGTTCGCGTTCTCGTACGACGGCGACCGGCGTGCGATGCTCGTCGAGGAGCTCGGCCCGTCGTGGACCGCCGACGACCTGCGTGGGCTCGAGCGCGCCGAGTGGGTGCACGTCGGGGCGCTCGCCCGCTCCGACTTCCCGGCGGGAACGATGGCGGCGCTCGCTCGCGGCGGCCGCAAGCTCGCGCTCGACGGGCAGGGGCTCGTGCGGCCCGAGCGGCCCGGGCCGCTCGTCCTGGACGCGGACTACGACCCCGCGGTGGTGCGGCACGTGTCCGTGCTCAAGCTCTCGGAAGAGGAGGCGCACACGGTGGCGGGCGAGGAGCTCGACGAGGACGCGCTGGGCTCGCTCGGCGTGCCCGAGGTGGTCGTGACGCTCGGGTCACGCGGCTCGCTCGTGCTGGCGGAGGGGCAGCTGGAACGGGTTCCGGCGCGGCCCGTTGACGGTGACCCGACCGGCGCCGGCGACTCGTTCCTCGCCGCCTACCTCGTGTCGCGCGCGGCGGGGTACGCGCCGGTCGCCTCCGCGCGGCGGGCGACCGGGGTCGTTGCGGGCCTGCTCGGACAACGGCTGTGAGGGCGCTCGTCCGCACCGTCGACGGCGTGTTCGAGGTCGACGTCGACGAGGAGGAGGTGCTCGGCCACGCGGACGTGGAGGTCGAGCCCGAGGCCGTCGCGGTCTCGCTCCCGCTGCTCGTCGCGGCGGCGGCGTCGGGCTCGACGGTCGTCGCGGTGGTCGACCGGCGCCCGCCGCTCGCGATCTCGAACGACGCGGGCCGCACCTGGCGCGAGGCCGGCGGCGGCCTCCCGCCGGGACGCGCGATCGCGCTCGCGTGGGACGACCCCGACTACGCCCTCTACGCCGCGCGCAACCGCCTGTACCTCTCGACGAACGGCGGCGTCTTCTGGCGAGCACTGGCGCCCGAGCTGCCCGAGATCGAGGCCGTGGCCCTCACGGCCTAGGCGATCCAAGTAACAGACTGTTACTTGCTCGGTCGAAACGCCGTCGGCGAGCGGGTTCGCCGGGGCCGACGATCTTGTAACAGACTGTTACTTGGCTCCTCGCTTGCGCCTACGTCCCCGCGCCGAAGGGGCCCAGCGAGGCGGTCGAGGGCCGCGTCGGAGCCTGGCAGCTCGGGCGCCCCGTCTGCGTGCGGACGGCGATCACGCCGCCGCCGCTCGGGAGGCGCAGCTCGATGCGCACCGTCGCCGGAAAGCTCTGGCGGCACCAGTTCCGCCACTCGAAGGGGATGTTCGTCGTGCCCTGCGGCCGCAGCCGTACCCGCGCTTCCCTCGCCGGCAGCACGCGCACCGGCAGCGGCCTGCCGACGCCGTCGAACAGCGCCAGCTCCGGCCGACCGCGGAGCGAGCACGCGCTCAGGCTCCGGTTCCGGAGCTGGAACGCGCCGCTCACCGCGCCGCCGCCGTTCAGGGTGTCGGTGAAGACCCCGAGCTGGCCGGCCCGGCAGGCATTCCCCGACTTCGGGAAGACCACGAGCTTGTCGGCGGACGACGAGCAGCCCGCGGCGACGATTGCCAGCACCAGCGGAGCCAGCCTGCGCATGTGACGGACGATACGCCTACGGGAGCCGGAACTCGCCCCGCGCGACGATCACGGCGCTGCCGCCGACCTCGACGCGCTCGAGCTCCTCGGGCGAGCCGTCGGCCCGGGCGAACAGGGTCGAGCGCCGCCCGATCTCGACGCCCTGGGTGATCTCGATCTCCTCGCCGAAGCCGATCCGCCCGTGCCGTGCGAGGTGCACCGCCAGCGGCCCCGCCGCCGAACCGGTCGCCGGATCCTCGGCGACGCCGCCGCCCGGGGCGAACATCCGCGCCTTCCACCGCGCGCCGGAACCCGCGAAGCAGAGAACGCCGACGATCCCGGGCAGGTCGGAGAGCGCCACCGGGTCCGGCCGCAGCGCCGCGACCTGCGCCTCGGAGCCGAGGCCGACGTAGACGAACTGCGCGCCGTTGTCGTAGTGCTCGAGCGGCAGCTCCGACCGCTCGACGCCGAGGGCCGCCAGCAGCGCATCGCCCTCCTCGTACGGCCGCCACACCGGCAGCGGCTGCTCCATCCGGCCGAAGACGATCCGGTCGTGCTCGCGCTCGAGGCTCACGGGCACGAGCCCCCGCAGCGTCTCGAGACGGATCTCCGGCAGCTGCAGCGGGCCGGCCAGCACGAAGGCCGTTCCGAGCGTCGGGTGGCCCGCGAACGGCAGCTCGACCGAGGGGGTGAAGATCCGGATTCGCGCGTGCCCGCCCTGCTCGGCCGGGAGCACGAAGACCGACTCGGACAGGTTCAGCTCGCGGGCCAGCGGCTGCAGCTCGTCTTCCTGGAGCCCACGGGCGTCAGTGAAGACGGCGAGCGGGTTGCCGGCGAGCGGCGTGTCCGTGAAGACGTCGACGACGACGTACCGGAAGCTGCGCACGGGACGGAGACTATGCTCCAGTCCCGTGCAGCTGCTCATCGTGCGCCATGCCGAGGCTGCCTCCGGGGAGCCCGACGAGCTGCGCCCGCTGACCCCGGACGGCCGCGCCGCCGCCCGTGCTCTCGGCGAGCGGCTCGCCCACGACGGCATCCACCCCGACGCGATCCTGACGAGCCCCCTTCTCCGTGCGCGCGAGACCGCCAAAGAGCTCGCGCGGCCGACGGGAGTCGAGCCCGAGCCGGACGAGCGGCTCGCGCCGGGCGCGACGCCCGAGGCCGTCCGGGCCGCCGCCGAGGCGCACGGCGAGACGGTCGTCGTCGTCGCCCACCAGCCCGACTGCTCGCGCATCGCCGCCGCGCTCACGGGCGGGGTCGAGCCCGCGTTCCCGCCCGGCGCGATGCTCGCGATCGACCTGTCGTGACGGCGATCTCCGTCCGCGGACTGCGCAAGTCCTACGGCGCGCTCGAGGCGGTGCGCGGGATCGACTTCGAGGTCGCGCGCGGCGAGGTCTTCGGCCTGCTCGGCCCCAACGGCGCCGGCAAGACGACGACGGTGGAGATCCTCGAGGGCTACCGCAAGCGCGACGCGGGCGAGGTCGAGGTGCTCGAGACGGACCCGGCGGCGGCCACGGGCGACTGGCGCGAGCGCATCGGGGTCGTGCTCCAGTCGTCCGCGATGTACGAGACGCTGACCGTGTCCGAGATGCTGCGGCTCTTCGCCGGGTACTACCGCGAGCCGCGGCCGGCGGACGAGGTGGTCGAGCTCGTCGGCCTCCAGGAGAAGCGCGCCGAGCGGGTACGGCGACTGTCGGGTGGGCAGCGGCGGCGACTCGACCTCGGGCTCGCGCTCGTCGGCGACCCGGAGTTGATCTTCCTGGACGAGCCCACGACCGGCTTCGACCCGCGCGCGCGCCGGCAGGCGTGGGACACGATCCGCGGCCTGCGCGGGCTCGGCAAGACGATCCTGCTGACGACGCACTACCTCGACGAGGCCGAGCAGCTGGCCGACCGCGTCGCGGTGCTCACGCAGGGCCGTATCGTCGCCTCCGGCACGCCGGCCGAGCTCACGGGCGCGGTGCCCGCGACGGAGATCCGGTACCGGGAGAACGGCCACGAGGTCGTGCTCGAGACCGACGAGCCGACGCGCGTGCTCCACGACCTGACCGCGAAAGCGCTCGCCGAGCGGCGTGAGCTCGAAGGCCTGCAGGTGCGCCGGCCGAGCCTCGAGGAGGTCTACCTCTCGCTGACCGAGGAGTCGGACGAGTGAGGCTCTTCTGGCACGAGCTGAAGGGCGAGCTGCTGCTCTACACGCGCAGCCGCGAGCTCGCGTTCTTCACCTTCCTGCTGCCGATGGTCTTCTTCGTCCTGCTCGGCTCGACCTACGGCAGCGACACCGTCGACGGGGTCAAGGGCTCGCACTTCCTCCTGGCCGGGATGATCGGCTACGGCGCGATCTCGATCGCCTTCGCCGGGCTGGCGATCGTGGTCGTGATCCGGCGCGAGAACGGGATCCTGAAGCGCCTGCGCGCGACGCCGCTCCCCGCGCAGTCGTACATCGGCGCGCTGCTGTGCGCGTTCCTCACGGCGTTCGCGGTCGAGGTCGTCTGCCTGATCCTGCTCGGCCGCGTGCTGTTCGGGATCCCGATCCCGGACCGGCTGGGCTCGCTCGTGCTCGTGCTGCTGCTCGGCGCAACCGCCTTCTGCGGCCTCGGCATCGGCATCACGGCGCTGATCCGCAGCGCCGAAGGCGCGTCGGCGGTCGTGAACGCGATCTACCTGCCGGCGGCGTTCCTCGCCGGCGCGTTCTTCTCCCCGCACCACTTCCCGCAGGTCTTGCGCGCGATCGCGGACGTGCTGCCGCTGACGTACTTCATCCGCCTCACGCGCAACGTGATGCTGCACGGCGACACGATCTGGTCGCAGGGCACGAACGTGGCGGTGGTCGCGGCGTGGGGCGCGCTCGGCGTGGTCGTCGCGCTGAAGGCGTTCCGCTGGGAGCCGACCGAGGGTTAGGTTCCGACGCCCCCGGCAATACGGTCCGCAGATGAGGGTCGAGCCTGAGCTTGCGTTCTGCGTGCGCGAGGTCGAGCCGCCCGGGGTGGAGGTGCGTGTGAACTTCGGCGTGTTCGCCGGCCGCGCCGCGACTCCGGCCGAGATCGACGACCTCGCCCGCGCGCTCCTGCCGAAGGTGGGCGAGGTGGCGATCGTGGCCGAGGAGCGGCACGAGATCGCCGAGCACAGCGAGGCGTCGCTGAACCTCGTCCGCGTCGAGGTCGCGCCCGAGCAGCTGCCGACCGACGGCCACGAGCTCGACCGGCTCTGCGGCCGGCTCGTCGAGGCGGCGGAGCACTGGGCCGAGAGCTGCATCGCCGAGCGCCACGCGGACGTGGCCGACCTCTAGCGAGCCTTCGTCGGCGGCGGGAGCCGCACCTCCGTGTTGTACTCGTGCTGGACGGCCGAGATGTGCATCGCCATGTGGTCGGCGACCGACCCGATCGGGTTGGCGCTCAGCAGCATCGGCAGCGAGATGATCACGTTGCCAGTCTCGGGCGCCCTTACCCCGTCCTGCCGGTACTGCGAGTAGCCGAGGTGGTAGATCGCCGTCAGCGTCACGATCAGGGCGAGCGCCGCGCCGACGTACTCGAGCCGGAGTCGCCAGGACGGGAGGCTCCCGCCGAGCGAGCGGTAGACGACGAGGCACGGGAGCACCGTCAGCAGCAGCGCGTCGACCGCGCCGTAGACGCCGCCTCGCCAGAGCAGCTCGAACCAGTAGTAGGCGCCGCTCGGGTGCGGCGTCGCGTGCTCGGAGAGCACGTTGCGGACGAGCAGCGCTCCGACCACGACGCCGAGCCCGACCCCGAGCTTCCAGTTGCGGGTCACCGCGGCGCGGACGTCGAGCCGAGTTGCGGTCGCGTACGCCCAGAGCAGCGCCCCGACGGCCGCGAAGTAGACGGCGAGGTAGAGGTCGTGCTGGAGGCCGAGGATGCTCGAGCCGACGAGCGGGACGGCGAAGCCGACGACGGCCGCGAGCGCGTACCAGCGCAGCTGTGTCGCCCAGCTCTCCGGACGTGCCTCGCGGCGCGGCGCGAGCTGGACATGCGGAAGGTGGAAGCCGGTGGTTTCCATGGCTACGACGCTACGAGGAATCCGCCGCCGCGGCTTCCGGAATAGCGAGCAGCCGTGGTGCTCGGAACTACGGAGCGCTAGGCGCGGGCCAGGCGCCTGCGCGGAGTGCCGGCGCGGGCGGCCTGGAGCGCGAAGCGGACGAGCGCGCGCGGCATCTTCTCGGCCTGCGTGACCGTCTCCTCCAGCGCGCCGACGAACCAGTCGAGGTCCTCCTCGGTGACGACGAGCGGCGGCAGCGCCTTCAGCACGTTGAGGCCGTGGCCGGCAACCTGGCTGAGGATCCGGTGGTCGCGGAAGAGCGGCACCACGACGAGCTGCGCGAAGAGCGCCGGCTGGATGCGCTCGAGCATCCGCCAGGTCCTCGAGCCGCCCTCCGGCTCCTCGAACTCGATCGCCCACATCAGCCCGAGCCCGCGCACCTCGCGCACGACGCCCGAGCGCTCGGCCAGCGGGCGCGTCCGCCCGAGCAGCTCCTCGCCGAGGCGCTGGCTGCGGCCGACCAGCCCCTGCTCGTCCAGCTCCCGCAGGGTCGCGAGGCCGGCAACCATCGCGAGGTCGTTCGGCGCGAAGGTCGAGCCATGGCTGACCGCGTTCGGCAGCGAGTCGAAGATCGCGTCGTGGACGGCGTCGCTCATCAGCAGCGCACCGACGGGCACGTAGCCGCCGGAGAGCGACTTCGCGACCGTCACCAGGTCGGGCTCGAGCCCCCAGTGCTCGAGCGCGAGCAGGCGGCCGGTGCGGCCGAGGCCCGTCTGCACCTCGTCGACGCAGAAGAGCGTGCCGTAGCGGCGGCAGAGCTCCTGCGCGCCCGCGAGGTAGCCGTCGGCCGGCAGGTTCACGCCCTTGCCCTGCACGGGCTCGACGACGAAGAGCGCGACGTCCTCGCGCGCGAGCTCGCGCTCCAGCGCCTCGAGGTCGTTCCACGGCACGCGCTCGAACCCGGGCAGCAGCGGCCCGAAGCGCGACGTGAACTCCGCGCCGTCGTTCGCCGACAGCGAGCCCAGCGTGAGACCGTGGAAGGCGTGCTCGGCTGAGAGCACCCGCGGGCGCCCGGCGGCGGCGCGGCCGAGCTTGAGCGCCGCCTCGACGGCCTCCGTGCCCGAGCTCGTGAACAGCACCTTGCCGAGCGACGCCGGCGCCCGGCGCAGCAGCTCCTCCGCCAGTAGCGCCGGCAGCACGTCGACGCCGAGCTGGGTCGAGCCCGGCCGCTCCAGCTCCAAGGCCTCGTGGAGCGCCTCGCGCACGCGCGAGTTGTTGCGGCCGACGTTGAACATGCCGAAGCCGCCGAGCACGTCGAGGTAGCGGTTGCCGTCGGCGTCCCAGAGGTGGGCGCCCTCGGCGCGCGCCCAGCGGCGGTCGAAGCCGATCGTCCGCAGCAGCTTCACGAACTGCGGGTTGATCGTCTGCGCGTGGAGGTCGAACGCTTCCACGCCCCGCTCCTCGACGAGCTCGCTCAGCCAGCCCACGCCTGGATTATCGCGACACGCCGATGAGCACGCCGCCGGCGACGATCAGCACCGCGCCGAGCACGAGCCGGCGGCCGACCAGCTCGCTGTGGCGCAGGAACAGCGCCGCGAAGGCGACGCCCCAGAGCGACTCCGTCGCGACGAGCGGAGCCACCACGCTCACCCGCCCGTGATAGTAGGCCTCGAAGAGCAGCACGTACGAAAGCGCGAAGATCAGCGCCGCCGGGGCGAACGTGCGCATCGCGGCGCCGTAGCCGCTGACCCACGCGCCGCGGCGCGTGACGGCGAGGTAGAGCGCGACGGTCGCCGCCGCGGCGAGCAGGGAGACCGGCACGGCGACGAGCGGCGGCACGTCGCTGCCCGTGGCGATCGCGCGCACCACGTTGTCGCGCGCCGCGAAGAGCACGGTCGCCGCGACCGCGAACACGACGCCGAGCCGCCGGAAGTCCGCCGGCCGCACGCGCTCGTTCGCCAGGGCGACGCCGCCGGAGACGATCAGCAGGCCGCCGGCGACCAACCCGGCGCTGACGGGCTCGTCGAGGATCGTCAGCGCGATCGCGACGGCGACGAGGGGCGCCGTCCCCATCAGCACCGAGGTGCGGGCCGCGCCCGCGTCGCGCACCGCGCGGACGAAGAGAACCTGCGAGATGCCGGGAGCGATGGCGCCCGCCACCAGGAAGGGCCACGCGTCGCGGAGGCCGGCCCCGTGGCCGACCGCGAGCCCGAGCGCCGCGGTCAGTGCCAGCGCGAGCGACGACATCGCGAGCGAGCCGAGCTCGGCGTCATCGAGGTCGCGCAGGCCGAGGCGAATCGCGACGGACATCGCGCCGAAGAGCGCCGCCGAGGCGCACGCCAGCAGGACGGCCGTCACTCAGGCGCGCGCGTGAATGGGTCCGCGGCGCTCGACGAGCCGGCCGCCGTCGCGCCCGGCGCGAACCGCGAGCACCTCGGCGAGGATCGAGACCGCCGTCTCGGCCGGCGTGTGGGCGCCGAGGTCGAGTCCCGCCGGCCCGGCGAGCCGGTCGAGCTGCTCCTCGTCGAGCCCGGCTTCGAGCAGGCGCTCGCGCCGCTTCTCCTGCGTGCGCCGCGAGCCGATCGCGCCGACGTAGAACGCGTCGCTCGCGAGCGCCTTCGTCAGCGCCGGCACGTCCAAACGCTCCTCGTGCGTGAGCACGACGACCGCCGTGTCGGCGCCCGCCTCGAGCTCGTCCGGCCACGCGACCGTCAGCTCGTCCGGGCTCGGCAGCCGCTCACGCGTGGCGAGCGCGGGCCGCGGGTCGAGCACGGCCGTGCGCCAGCCGAGCGCGTTCGCCGCACGGGCGAGCTCCTCCGCCGCGTCGGTCGCGCCGACGACGAGCAGCCGCGGCGGCGGCTCGAGCACCTCGGCGAAGACGCGCACGCCGTCGAGCTCGAGCACGCGCGAGGGGCCCGGCGGGACGTCGGCGTCGACACGCTCGCCCGCGCGCTCGCCCTCGAGCACCGTGAGCGTGACGCCGTCCTCGGGCAGCTCGCCCTCGAACCGCTCGACGAAGACGTCGATCTCGCCGCCGCAGGGAAGGCCGACCGACCAGGCGAGCTCGTCCTCGATCCCGTAGCTCAGGAGGCGGGGCGTGCCGTCCGCGATCACCTCGCCGGCTGCGAGGGCGACGTCGCTCTCGACGCAGCCGCCCGAGACGGAGCCGAAGAGCTCTCCCTGCTCCGACACCGCCAGCTTCGAGCCGACGGGCCGCGGCGCCGAGCGCCGCGTCGCCACGACGGTCGCGAGCGCGACGCGGTCGCCTCGCGCCCGCCAGCGCTCGATGGTCTCGGCGAGCTCGCGCACGCGCCCAGCGTACCGGGCGCGTGCGCGCTCGAAGGGGTCAGGCCGCCGAGTCGAAGAAGGCCGGCGGCGGGCCCTGCCGGTCGAGGCCGAAGCCGCGGTGCAGCTCGAAGCGCGGCCGGTCGGGGCGCTTTCCGTTGACGAGGTCGGCGACGTGCTGCTCGAGGTCGGAGAGCATCTGCTGCTCCTGCGCCTTCGTCAGGCGGCCGTCCTTCACCGCCTGGTCGAGCTTGGCCTGCGCGTCCTTGACGAGCGCGCTCTCGAGCCCGTCGACCGACTTGCCCTGGTCCTTCGCGACCTGTGCGAGCGTCTTGCCGCTCTCGAGCTTGCTCGCCAGCTGCGCCTCGGTCAGGCCGAGGTAGCTCGCGGCGGCGTCGAGGCCCCGGTGAAACATGCCTGGTCCGCCGAAGCGGTGCTCGAGGCCGAGGCCCGGGCCCGCGAAGAACGGGATGTCGCCGGACTCGATGCGCTGCTTCAGCTCGTCGCCCTGCTGCTTCGTCAGCCGTCCGGACGCGACGGCGGCGTCGACGCGGTCCTCGAGCGCCTTCTGGAGCGCTGCCGTCAGCTTGCTCGGCGCGATGCCGAGGTTCTTCGCGGTGGCGTCGACGATCGCCTTGTTCTCCGCGCCCGGGGAATGCGCCATCTTGGTCGCCGCGATCCCGACGCCGGTTCCGCCGACTGCGAGTGCGGCCACGCCGGCCGCGACGACCTTTCGCTTGACTGCCATCACGTGCTCCTTTCCGAAGTTTCCATCGACTCCAGGCTGAGCGAAACCCTCTGGATCAAGAGCGTGAGCACGAGCCACGCCGAGCCGACGTAGAGCGCCAGCGCCCAGGTGGTGGTCGCGTCGGTGCCCGCGGTCAGGCCGTGGACGAGCGCCAGCGCCCAGACGGCGAGATTGAGCATGTGCAGGCGCCGCCAGGCGCCGTGCGGGATCCGCCGGCGGTAGTGGTTCGAGATCGCGAGCGCGGCGAGCAGCTCCGCGCCCACCACGCCGAGCCCGACCGCGAGCGGGCGGTAGCTCGACGCGCCCGGGACGAGCTCCTGCGAGAGGGAGAACGGGACGAAGCTGTCGAGCAGCAGGGCGCCGCCGTGGATCACGATGAAGACGCCGGCGAGGACGCCGAGGAAGCGGTGGACGTCCTCGAGCGCGAACTTCGGCCACTGCGTGAGGCGCGCCTTGCCCGACATCAGCAGGCCGAGGCAGACGGAGGCGCTCAGGAGCAGGTACGCGGTGAAGCCGCCCGCGCGGGCGGCGTACCAAAGGGCGGTCACGAGACTCCCGTCTGCGCGCCGCCGCCGAAGGAGCCGCCGCCGCCCTGGCCGAGCGTGCCGGGGCTAAGGCCGAGCCCGCCGCCGTCGTCCTGCTCCTGCTGCGAGCTCGAGCCCGACGTCGAGGCGGACGTGCTCGCCGTGCTCGTGTGGCCCGGATGGCTGGCGCGGGCGAGCAGGAGCAACACGATGAAGCCCGCCGCGGCCGCCGCGACTGCGGTCTGCTTGGCGCCGGCGGCCCGGCGGCGGGCTGTTGCGATCCGCGACAGGGGAGGGGTCGGGCTCGCGTCCATGGGCTGAGGAAACCACCCGTCCCTGAACGCCGGCTGAAAGGCGCGTGAGAACTGCCTAAGAGGGCGGCCCGCCGTTCAGGCGCATCCGCATCAGCGTGCCGCCGTCTGCAGGCCGCTCGGCCACGACGGTGCCGCCGTACGACTCGGCGACCTGCTTCACGATCGCGAGCCCGAGGCCCGAGCCCGGCATCCCGCGCGCGTCGCGCGAGCGGTAGAAGCGGTCGAACACGTACGGCAGGTCCTCGTCCGCGATCCCCGGCCCGTGGTCGCGCACCGACACCTCGCCCTCGCGCACGGCCACCTCGACCGGGCCGCCCGGCGGGCTCCACTTCGCCGCGTTGTCGAGCAAATTCGCGACGGCGCGCTCGATCCGCGACGGCGTGCCGTGCACGACCGACTCGTCGAAGTCGGTCGTGAAGTCGACCTCCGGGCGGTTCCGCCGCGCGCGCTCGACCGCCTCGCCCGCGAGCTCGTCGAGGCGAACCTCCCGCGCCGGCTCCTCGATAGCGTCCGGCCGCGTCTCGCGCGCGAGCTCGATCAGCTCGCCAATCAGCGCGGTCATCTCGTCGATCTGCTCGACCACGTCGTCGAGCAGCCGCTCGCGGTCGTCCGGCGGCAACTTGTTCCCGCGCGCAAGGACCTCGATGTTCGTGCGCAGGCTGGTGAGCGGCGTGCGCAGCTCGTGGGACGCGTCGGCGACGAGCTGGCGCTGCGCCCGGCTCGACTCCTCGAGCGCGCCGAGCATCGTGTTGAAGCTGCCGGCGAGCCGGCCGAGCTCGTCGTCGCCGGTCGAGGTCGGCTCGATCCGCTGCGAGAGGTCACGCGTCTCGGTCACCGCCTCGGCGGTGCGGGTGAGCCGCCGCACGGGCGTCAGCGCCGCCCGCGACACGATCAGGCCGAGCGCGGCCGCGACCCCCATCCCGCCCGCGGCGATCAGGATCAGGAAGATGGTGATCCGGTGCAGCGTGTGGTCGACGGCCGTCAGCGGGCGGAAGACCTGGATCACGAGCGGCCCGGCGGTGCTCGTGCTCGGCAGGGTGAGCACGCGGTACTTGGTTCCCTGGACGGTCTTGTCGCTGAAGTAGGCACGGCCGTGGCCCTCTTGCGCCGCGTGGCGATCGCGGGTGCTCGGCGGGAGCGCAGGCGACTCCAGCTCGGTGACGACGTTTTGGCCGGTGCCGAACACGGCCTGCACGAACGTGCTCTCGACGCCTGGCCCGGGGCCCGGAATCCGCAGGTACCCGTTCTCGTCGACGGAGATGCGGAACGGCCCGTTCGCGATCTCGGTCAGCCGGGCCTCGAGGCTGTGGTCGATCTCGTTCCGCAGCTGCTGGTGCACGACGATGTACACGACGACCGACGCCGCGAGCACGGCGATGCCGACGGCGGCGGCGGCGGCGAGCGCCAGCCGGGTCCGGAGGCTCATTCCTCGCGCAGCGCGTAGCCGACGCCGCGGACCGTGTGGATCAGGCGCGGCTTGCCGCCGGTCTCGGTCTTCCGCCGCAGGTAGCCGATGTAGACGTCGAGCGAGTTCGACGCGAAGCCGAAGTCGTAGCCCCAGACCCGCTCGAAGATGAGCGAGCGGGTCAGCACCTGGCGCGGGTTGAGCATGAACAGCTCGAGCAGCGAGAACTCGGTGCGGGTCAGCTCGATCTTGTCGCCGTTCCGCGTCACCTCGCGTGTGCGCGGATCCAGCAGGAGGTCGGAGAACCGAAGCGGTTCGCCCGAGCCGTCGCTCGTGCGCCGGAGCAGCGCGCGGACGCGCGCGAGCAGCTCCTCGAGCGCGAACGGCTTCGTCAGGTAGTCGTCTGCGCCGGCGTCGAGGCCCTCGACCCGATCCTCGACCTGCGTGCGCGCGGTCAGCATCAGGATCGGGAGGCGGCTGCCCTCGCGGCGGAGGGTGCGCGAGACCTCGAGCCCGTCGACGCCCGGCATGAGCACGTCGAGCACCATCGCGTCCGGCTCCGGCTCCGCGTGGAGCCGCTCGAGCGCCCGCGCGCCGTCCTCGGCCAGCTCGATCTCGTAGCCCTCGAGCTCGAGCGCGCGCCGCAGCGACTCGCGGACGGCGCGTTCGTCGTCGACCACCAGGATCTTCACGTGCGCATTGTTGCGCCCGAAGCTGAGATCTGCGTGAGAACACCCTGCATGCGGCGGCTTCTTAGGAAACTCTCAGGCAACGTTCAGCTTCGTCTTAGGGCAGATTGATGTAGTGCGGCCGTCAGCGAATAAGGGATCCCCCCTAGACCCTTGTGCGTGAAGGCGAGGCCCCGCTTCTGCGGGGCCTCGTCGTTCTCAGGAATTTCTTACCGCCGTTTCAGGTTCGTCTTAGGGGCGAGTGGTCTCATACCCTTCGTCAACCGAAGGCGACCGAAAGGAACCTCCCCCACCATGACCCGCCGTCCACACCGGATCATCATCGCGTCTCTCCTTGCAGCAGCCTGCGTCGGTGTGGGCGGCGGGGCGGTCGCCTACTCGACCCTCCACGGTGGGACCAAGACCGTCGTGAAGCAGGTCACCGTGCACGAGGCGCAGCCCGTGGCGAGCTCCTCGTCGCCGCTCTCCGTCAACCAGATCTACCGGAACACCTATCGCGGGGTCGTCGAGATCACCGTCGAGTCGAACAGCGGCGGCCAGCAGTCGCCGTTCGGCGGCGGCAGCGGCACGACGCAGGCCGAAGGCTCGGGCTGGGTCTACGACAACCAGGGCCACATCGTCACCAACGAGCACGTCGTCGACGGGGCCACCTCGATCTCGGTCCAGTTCTGGAACGGGAGGACGTACACCGCCCACCTGGTCGGCACCGACAAGACGACCGACCTCGCGGTGATCAAGGTCGACGCGCCGTCGTCGCAGCTCCACCCGCTCAGCGTCGGCAACTCGGCCGACCTGCAGGTCGGTGACGGCGTCGTCGCGATCGGCAGCCCGTTCGGGCTCGAGGAGACGGTCACGAGCGGCATCGTCAGCGCGCTCCACCGTGCGATCGACAGCCAGACGAAGTTCACCATCACGAACGCGATCCAGACCGACGCCGCGATCAACCACGGCAACTCCGGCGGGCCGCTGCTCGACTCCAATGCCGACGTGGTCGGCGTCAACTCCCAGATCAAGAGCGAGTCGGGCGACAACGCCGGCATCGGCTTCGCGATCCCCTCGGCGACGGTCAGCAAGGTCGTGCCGCAGCTGATCTCGAGCGGCAAGGCCGTCCACGCCTACCTCGGCATCTCGATCGACGCGAACGCCTCGACCGCGAAGGTCGCGGGCGTCAACGCCGGTACCCCCGCCGCGAAGGCCGGGCTGAAGGCCGGCGACGTGATCACCGCCCTCGACAACCACCGGATCGCGACCGGCGACGACCTGAGCGCCGCGATCGACACCTACAAGCCGGGCGACCAGGTCAAGGTCACCTACCAGCGCGGCGGCTCCCAGCACACGACGACCGTCACGCTCGGCACCCGCCCGAACGGCTCGCCCTCCTAGCCGGTTCACTGGAAGATTCGCGGGGCGCGCGACTCCGCCCCCGCGAACCCATGTCACGCCCGCCACACGCCGCGTTCCGCGGGTCGAAGGGGCGGGCGATCGCGCGAGTACTCTTCCTCGCCGAGCCCCCGTAGCTCAGTGGAAGAGCAGCGGTTTCCTAAACCGCGTGCGCAAGTTCGATTCTTGCCGGGGGCATCCGCGTTTCCCCCGATGTCGGCAGCGTTCGCGTGAGCGACGCTCGCATTCATTGCGGAAAGAGGTGATGTGCGTGTCCGTCTGCCTCGGTGAGCAAGTTCACCCGGAGCGATTCCCGGTCGTGGGCGTGCGAGAGGAGCGAGGCTTCTCGAGGCGTTTCCGTCCACCGGCCCGGGATCGCAGACCCGACCGGCACCGTAGAGCCCGCGGGCACCGCAGGCGCGCTCTGCGCTGACTCTGACTCGCGCACGAGGCCAGAGCGGCTAGTCGGGCAGCAGCGGCATCTCGACCCCTCGGCTCCTGCCGATCAGCACGGCCCGTGTGACCGCCCGCGGGCCGAAGCGCTGCCACACCTCGTCGAGCGCGGCGTCGAGCGCGTCGCTGTGGCGACGGTCGAGCGGCAGCGCGAGCTGAAGCGCCGTTCCGTCGCCGAGGTTGCCGACCGCAACGCCGACGAGGGTGATGCCCCGCTCCTCGATCAGCGGCGCCGCCTCCTCGAGCAGCCCCGTGGCCGTGGCGAGGATCACGCCGGTGTTCGCCGTCGGCTGGCGGAGCGTGTGGGAGCGGGTGGCGCGCGAGAAGTCGTCGAAGCGCAGGCGCAGCACGACCGTCCGCCCCGCGCGGCCGGCGACGCGCATCCGCCGCGCGACACGCTCGACGAGCCCGACGAGCGCGGCGGCAACGTCCTCCGGCGACGTCGGCGAGCGGCCGAGCGCCCGCTGCGCGCCGATCGACCCGCGGCGCGTTCGGCGGCGCACGGGCCGCGGGTCGCGGTTGCGCGCGAGCGCGTACAGCTGCCGTCCCGATGCGCGTCCGAGGAGCGACACGAGCGCGTCCTCGGCGAACGCCGCCACCTCGCCGACCGTCGTGACCCCGAGCTCGTGCAACCTGCGCGCCGTGACCGGCCCGACGCCCCAGAGCCGCTCGACCGGCAGCGGGTGCAGGAACGCGAGCTCGCGGCCCGGGGGGACGAGGAGCAGACCATCCGGCTTCGCCACGCCGCTCGCGACCTTCGCCAGGAACTTCGTCCTCGCGATCCCGACGGTGATCGGGAGGCCGACCTGCTCGCGCACGTCGGCGCGCAGCCGGGCGGCGATCTCGCGCGGGCTGCCGGCGGTGCGGCGCAGGCCGCGGACGTCGAGGAACGCCTCGTCGATCGACAGGCCCTCGACGTGCGGCGTCGTGTCCTCGAACGCGCGGTAGACGTCGCGGCTCGCCTCGGCGTACGCCGACATGCGCGGCTCGACGACGACCGCGTCGGGGCAGAGGCGGCGCGCGGCGCCGACGCTCATCGGCGTGTAGACGCCGCGCGCCTTCGCCTCGTAGCTCGCCGCCAGCACGACCCAGCCGCCGACGAGCACGGGCTTCCCGCGCAGGTCAGGCCGGTCACGCTGCTCGACCGCCGCGAAGAACGAGTCGACGTCGGCGTGGAGAATCGTTGGCTCGTCGGCCACCGAGGCCGATCTAAGCGAACGTACGTTCTCCCTGCAAGCGGACGTGCTCGTCGAGCTCGAAGCCCGCCTCGAGCGCCCGCCTGACCGGACACGACTCGGCGACGCGCTCGAGCCGTGCGAGCTGCTCCTCGTCGAGGTCGCCCTGCAGCCGCACGTCGACCTCGAACCGCCTGGGCGTCGCTTTGTGGTCGTAGTCGACGTCGACCTCGACGCGCTCGAGCGGCCACTCCTTCGTGCGCGCGTACATCACCACGGTGGTCGAAATGCATGCCGCGAGCGCGGCGGGCAGCAGCTCGTGCGGAGCCGGCGCGCTCCCGTCGCCGCCGAGGCGTACGGGCTCGTCCGTCACCAGCCGGTGGCCGTCGCCGATCACCACCTCCTGGCGCAGCGTGCCCGGGATCGAACGTGAGCTGGCAGTGAGGCTCATGCCCGCAGCGTGACTCCGAGCCGACGGCCGGGAATCGGTGTTCCCGCGGAGCGCCGGTGCGGGCAACTACCGCCCGCCTGAACGTCCGCGACCCGCTGCCGTTCGGCTGCGAGTCCGCCGACCCCGAGTGCCGCGAGCCGATCTCGCCACGCGCGCGAGTACGAGGAGGTGCGGGCCTCGCCGCCTACGCGTGGATGCGGTACACGACCCCGCGGCCCCAGTCGGCCACGAGCAGGCCGCCGCGCCGGTCGGCGAGCAGCGCGAGCGGGTGCGCGAACCCGGAGGCGAAGACGCCGACCCGCCGGGCGGTGCCGTTCGGGCGCAGCTGCACGCGCACGATCCTTCGACCGAAGCGATGGCTCAGATACTGGCCCCACTCCGCGACGTAGAGGTCGCCGCGCCAGAACGCGAGCCCGTCCGCCGACGAGTGCGGCTCGAGGTAAGCCGCGGGGCGCGTGACCCCGGCGCAGCTGCCCGCGAGACGCAGGTTCCGTGCGCTGGGCCAGCAGCGCGGCCAGCCGTAGTGGGCTCCGGGGCGAATCCAGACGGCCATGTCGGCCGGCTCCGGGTCGCCCGGCCGGTCCAGGTCGTCCTGGCCGTTCACCGAGGCGAAGAGGCGGCCGGTGCCCGGCTGGAACGCGAGCCCGTACGGGTTGCGCAGGCCGCGCGCGACGACGCGAAGACCGGTGCCGTCCGGACGCAGCGAGAGGACGCTCGCACTCCGCGCGTCGCGCTCGCGGCAGGCGTCGCAGGTCGAGCCGCTGCCCCAGTAGAGACGGCCGCGGTGGAAGACGACGTTGTCCTGCTGGTGCTCGCCGAACGGCAGCCCCTCGACGACGACGTGCCGGTTCACGAGCTGGCCGGAGCGCAGCGTGAAGCGCTCGAGCCGGCCCTGCTCCGAGACGAACAGGGTGCGGCCGCGCCACGCGAGGCCGAGCGGGACTTGCAGCCCGCGCGCGACCACGGCCGGCCGGCCCCCGCCTCGCCGGATGCGCACGACCGTCCCGCCGGTCTGCGTGACGTAGATCCGGTTGTCCGGGCCGTACGCCATCGCCGTCGGCTGGTCGAGCCCGCTCGCGAACGTCTGGACGTGAAAGCCGGCCGGGACGGAGATCCCCTGGCGCGTGCCGGCCGCCGGGACCGCGACGACCGCCGCGGCGCCGGCGGCGATCGCGACCGCGTACGCCCGGCGCCGGACGCTCGACTCTCCGGTCGGGGGAGACCCCATGCTGTGCACATGATGACCATCGGACGCTTCGCCGAGGCCACGGGATTGACCGTGAAGGCCCTGCGCCACTACGACGAGATCGGCCTGCTCGCCCCGGCGAGCGTCGATCCCGGGGATCCAGTCGATGTACCGCGCTCGACGAGCTCCACCAGTCGGCGCAGCGCTTCGCGACCGCCTCGGCCAGGGCCGTCGCTTCTCGCAGCCGATCAGGATCGCCTTCCTCCGCGACGACCGCGCGCGGCTGGTACGGCCGCTGGCGACGGAGCAGGACTAACCGCGCAGCTCCGCCGCGGCCTCGTCGAAGACCTCTGTGTGCAGGTCGACGTCGGCCTCCGTGGTCGCCGGCGACATCAGGGCCATGTTGTGGAACGGCGTCAGCAGGATTCCGCGGTTCAGCGCATAGAGGTGGATCAGCCGGTCGAGCAGCGGGTCACCGCCGGCCGCGGCCTCGCTGCCCGTGCGGGGGCGCTCCGGGCGGAACAGGTACTCGACGCGGCAGCCGAGCCTCGTCACGTGCCACGGCAGATCGTGCCGCGAGATCACGCCGGCGACGCCTGCCTCGAAGCGCTCGCCGAGCGCGATCATCCGCTCGAAGGCGTCGTCCGTGAGCACGTCCGCGAGCGTCGCGCGCGTCGCCGCCAGCGAGAGCACGTTGGCCGCGACGGTGCCGCCGATGCCGCCGACGTCTGCGCGCTCGTCGGCCGGGAGCATCGCCTCCAGCCGCTCGGCGACCGTCTCCGAGAACCCGTACGCCGCAGCCGGGATCCCCGCCGCGATCGCCTTCCCGACCGTGAGCACGTCCGGGTCGAGCCCGTAGGCCGCGGTGTACCCGCCCGGCCCGGCGCAGAGGGTGTGCGTCTCGTCGATGATCAGCAGCGTCCCTGCCGCCCGCGTGGCCTCGCGCAGCGCGTCGTGGAAGCCCGGCTCGGCGAGGACGATGCCGATGTTCGTCAGCGCCGGCTCGGCCAGGACGCAGGCGACGTCGCCGTATGCGAGCTCGCGCTCCAGCGCCTCGACGTCGTTCCACTCGACCACCCGCGTCGTCTCGTCGAGCGGGACCGGCGGGCCGACGTTGCCCTCGCGCGAGACGACGCGGCCGCCGTCGAGCGAGGCGAACGTCTCGTCGACCGAGCCGTGGTAGCACCAGTTGAAGACGAGGATCTTCGGCCGCCCCGTCAGCTCGCGCGCGAGCCGGATCGCGAAGCGGTTCGCGTCGGTCGCGGTCAACGCGAACTGCCAGCGCGCGAGACCGAAGCGGCGCGTCAGCTCCTGCGCGACCCAGAGCGAGTCCTCGCTCGGCAGCATCAGCGTGATCCCGTGCGCGCCCTGCGCCGCGAGCGCCCGCACCGTCGGCTCCGGCGAGTGGCCCGTCATCGCGGCCGTGTCGCCGAGGCAGAAGTCGACGTACTCGCGGCCGTCGACGTCGGTGAAGCGCGCGCCGTCGGCCTCCGCCGCGAACACCGGGAAGCCGCCCGGCCAGCGGATCATCCACGGCATCGGCACGCCGGAGAGGAGCGAGCCACGCGCCTCGCTCGCCAGCTCGCGCGACCGCGGGTGCTCGCGCTCGAAGCGCTCCAGCTCGCGGTCGAGGAGCTCCTGCGGCGTCACGAGACGAGGATGCACGCTGCGCAGTGGTTCGCGCCGGCAGGTCGGAGCTCGGGGTCGACGTCACGGCACTCCGGCAGAGCCGAGGGGCAACGCGGGTGGAAGCGGCAGCCCTGCGGGATGCGCACCGCGTCCGGAGCCTCGCCCTTCAGGATCTGCGGCCGCGTGCGGTCGCGCGGGTCGCGCCGCGGCACGACCGAGAGCAGCGCCTTCGTGTACGGGTGCTGCGGGCTCGCGACGACCTCCGCGGCCGGGCCCTCCTCGACGATGCGGCCCAGGTACATCACCGCGATCCGGTCCGCGAACCGTGCGGCGGTCGAGAGGTCATGCGTGATCATCAGCACGGCGAGGCCGTCCGCGCGCAGGTGGTCGAGCAGGCTCAGCACGCCGGCGCGCACCGACACGTCGAGCATCGAGACCGGCTCGTCCGCGACCAGCAGGTCGGGCCCGAGCACGATCGCCGCCGCGATCGCGACGCGCTGGCGCTGCCCGCCCGACAGCTCGTGCGGGTAGCGGCCGAGGAAGAGCTCCGGCGGGGAGAGCTCCACCCGCTCGAGCGCGTCGCGCACGCGCTCTGCGCGCTCCGCCTTCGAGCCGCCGACGTGGTGGATCCGCATCGGCTCCTCGACGGCGGCGCGCACCGTCAGCCGCGGGTCGAGCGACTCGTACGGATCCTGGTAGACGATCTGCATCCGCCGCCGCAGCGGCCGGAGCTGGCGGTGGCCGAGCTTCGTGATCTCGCCGCCCTCGAACGCGATCCGCCCGCGCACCGGCTCGACGAGCCGCAGCACCGTCTGCGCCGTCGTGGTCTTGCCGCAGCCCGACTCCCCGACGAGCGCGAGCAGCTCGCCGCGCCGGACGCTGAAGGAGACGCCGTCGACGGCTCGCACGACCTCTCTCGGCCGGCGCGTGACGGTGCCGACGATCCCGCGGCCGACCGGGTACTGGACGGCGAGGTCCTCGACCTCGAGCAGGCTCACGCGGTCACCGCCGGGACGTCGTTCAGGTGGCACGCGGCCTCCCGGCCACCGTCGAGCTCGCGCAGGGGCGGGCGCTGGACGGTGCAGCGGTCGAACGCGCGGTCGCAGCGCGGCTGGAACGGGCACCCCTCGAGCGGGCGGTCGAGCCGCGGCGGCGTTCCCGGGATCGAGACGGGCGCGCCGTTGCCGTACAGGTCGGGCGTCGCCGCGAAGAGCAGCCGCGTGTACGGATGGCGCGGCTCGTGGAAGAGCGCGTCCACCGACCCCTGCTCGACCACCTCGCCGGCGTACATCACCGCCGCGCGGTCGCAGAGCTGCGCGACGACCGGCAGGTCGTGCGTGACGAGCAGGAGCGCGAGCCCGAAGTCGCGGCAGAGCGAGTCGAGCAGCTCGAGGATCTGCGCCTGCACCATCACGTCGAGCGCGGTCGTCGGCTCGTCCGCGACGAGGACGCTCGGGTCGCAGGCGAGCGCCATCGCGATCGCCGCGCGCTGGCGCATGCCGCCGGAGAACTCGTGCGGGAAGCGCGTGCCGCGGTCGCGCGGGATGCCGACCGCCTCGAGCAGCTC
>DASSMZ010000090.1:0-8230 GCA_035688325.1 Gaiellaceae bacterium | reverse complement strand
GGCGAGGACGTGGCTCGAAACCAGCACGGTCTTGCCGGCCGTCGCGAAGCCTCGCATGAAGGTGCGCAGCCAGTGGACGCCCTCGGGGTCGAGCCCGTTCGCCGGCTCGTCGAGGATCAGCAGCTCCGGGTCGCGCAACAGCGCGGCCGCGAGCCCGAGCCGCTGCCGCATGCCGAGCGAATAGGCCCCGACCCTGCGCGGCGCCGCGTGCGCGAGCTCGACCAGCTCGAGCACCTCGTCGACGCGCGCGACCGGGAGACTCGCCGCGAGCGCGAGCGTGATCAGATGCTCGCGGCCGGAGCGGCCGGGGTGGAAGTCCGCCGCCTCGAGCACCGCCCCGACTCGCCGCGCCGGATCCGGGCTCTCCCGGTAGCGGCGCCCGAAGACGAGCGCCGAACCGGAGGTTGGCCGGACGAGGCCGAGCAACATTCGCAGCGTCGTCGTCTTCCCGGCGCCGTTCGGACCCAGGAAGCCGGTGATGGTTCCTGCCCGTAGGCCGAAGCTCAGGTCGTCGACGGCCACGAGCTCGCCGAAACGCTTGCTGAGATGCTCGACGCTGACGACATCGGCCACGGCCGCACCGGCCGTCGTAGCCGGATGGACTGCCGGCAGCGGCTCGGGGGTCGAGCTCGAAGGTCGTCGGACCGCCGTCTGCCCGTCCTGTCTCGGCAGATCAACGGGCATGCTCATATGCCTCCCTTCGAGCATCACCATCGTCGCCCGGCGGCCGATTCGCTTCATCGGGGACGACGCTGAACGAGCCTCGTGGGCAACTACCGATGCACAGGCGTGGGACCCGCGACTGCTCGGCGGAGCGCGCCTGGTCAGCGAGCGAGAGCCGACGCCCGGACTCGAACCGGGGACCCCTTCATTACGAGTGAAGTGCTCTACCAGCTGAGCTACGTCGGCAGGGGCGTCCCAGTCTAGCCCGGGTCTTCCGGCGTCGCGGCGACCGCCGCTACGGCGCCGAGAGCGCCCGCAAGACGAGCCGGACGCGCTTGCGGCCGCCGCCGCCGAGCACGACCAGGCCGAGCAGGAGCTCGGCGAGGAGCTCGATCAGCGCGACCCTCGGCCCGAGCAGCACGAAGAGCACGATCGCGAACATGCAGGTCCGCTACCTCGCCTGGGCGGCGCGTAAACAGCCGAACCGTCGTAGACTCCGGCGCCATGCTGCTCGTACGGCTCGCGCTGATGATCGCGATCAATGCGCTCGCGCTCTGGATCGCCAACGTCCTCTGGGACAGCGTCAGCATCCACGGCTTCTGGGCCTACTTCATCGGCGCGCTGGTGCTCGGGATCGCGAACGCCGTGATCAAGCCGATCCTCGCGCTCCTGACGCTGCCGCTGATCGTGCTCACGCTCGGCCTCTTCTACCTCCTGATCAACATCGCGATGGTCGCGCTCGCCGAATGGATCGCGCCGAACTTCTCGATCGACGGCTTCTGGACCTACGTCGGCGTGGTCGTCGTGATCTGGCTCGTCAACTGGGTCTGCAACGCGGCGATCGACTCGCTCGAGGGCAACCGCCGCGCCCGCTTCGCCTAGCCGAGCCGCGCCACGCAGAGGTCGGGCGGCACGAAGACGTCGAGCCCTTCGACCTCGAGCTCGCTGCCGAGCGCCGAGAGCGCGCCCGACATCAGCCCTTTGTGGGAGGCGCAGACGACGTCCGGCTGCGACTCGGCGCTCGACATGGTGAAGCCGAATCAGATGACGCCGGACTGGGTCACCTGGAACGGCTACGCGAGCCAGTACGTGAAGGACCCGCTGATGGCCGACCCCGGCCACGCCGTCCGCTTCTACGTCGTGGACGCTGGCCCGAGCATCGACACCGACTTCCACGTCGTCGGCACCGTGCCCGAGCGGGCCTGGCTCGACGCGGCGGTCACCGACCCGCCGCTCCACCGGATCCAGACCGCGACCGTGCCGGCCGACGGCGGCGGGATCTTCGACGTCGCGATCTCGAAGCCCGGCCTCTATCCCCTTCGTCACCCGCTCGTTCGCGAGCGTCGACATGGGAGCAGTCGGGCTGCTGAACGTCGGCGGTGTCGCCGGGACGATGAGCCACTGAGCTCGCGCGCCAGAGGGCGCGGCTTCCCTCCGGCCGCGCCCTCTAGCCGAAGCGGATCGTGCACCCCGAGCCGTAGCGGACGGCGATCGTCGCCTTCAGCGTCTGGCCGCGGCGGATGCCGAACCAGCGCGCGCAGCGGTCGGTCGGCGGGCCGAGCCGGCTGCAGTTGCCGTCGCAGTAGCGCTGCCAGCTCTGCAGGCGGTAGCGCCCGGCGGCGACCGGGACGGCCACGGACGCGCTCGTGTTCGTCACCGTCAGGCGCCGGCGCACTGCCGTCGAGCCGTCCGCCCGCGAGACGCGGATGTACGGGATCGCGCCCTCGACCGGCAGCGGGCTGCCGGTCGCGACGAGCTCGTGCACGCGCAACGTGGTCGACGTGCCTGCGAACAACGCCGGAACACCGATCGCGGTGACGGCGAGGGCGACGACCAGGGCGCGCATGTCGTCTATACGACGCGGAGCTCGTCGAGGTCACGCTCGTCGAGCTCGAGGTCGGCTGCGGCCGCGATCGGGTCGACCTGGTCGGGCCGCCGGAAGCCGGTGATGGCCGCGTCGACCGCCGAGTTGTGCAGCGTCCACGCGACGGCGACCGCGCCGGGCTCGACGCCGTGCCGCCCGCCGACGCGCTCGAGGCGCTCGACGAGCTCGAGGTTCCGCGAGAGCTCGGGCTCGCGGAAGCGCTCGCTGCGCTTGCGCCAGTCGTCGTCCGGGAGGCTCTCGACGCGCTCGCGCGTCATCTTCCCGGTGAGCATCCCCGACGCCATCGGCGAGTAGACGATCACGCCGACGTCGTGCTCCTCGCACCACGGCAGCACGTCGGGCTCGACGTCGCGGTCGAGCAGCGAATACGGCGGCTGCAACGTCTCGACCGGCGCGATCGCCTCGGCTCGCTCGAGCTGGGCGACGGAGAAGTTCGAGACGCCGATGTGGCGCGCGAGGCCTTCGTCCCTGAGCTCGACGAGCGTCGACCAGCCCTCCTCGATCTGGTCGTCGGGGATCGGCCAGTGGATCTGGTAGAGGTCGACCGCGTCCACGCCGAGCCGCGACAGGCTGCCTTCGATCTCGCGCCGGAGCGAGTCGCGCTTCAGGGTCTGCACCGTCGTGCGATCCGGGCCCTCGGGCTGGCCGCCCTTGGTGAAGACGAACGGCCGCGGCTCGACGCCCTGGAGCGCGCGGCCCACGACCTGCTCGGAGTGGCCGAAGCCGTACTGCGCCGCCGTGTCGATCCAGTTGACGCCGAGCTCGAGCGCCCGGTGGATCGCGGCGATCGAGTCCTCGTCGTCCTGCGCCCCCCAGCCCCAGTCGTACTCGGCGCCGCCCATGGCCCACGCGCCGACACCGACGCGGGTGATCTCGAGGCCGGTGCGTCCGAAGCTCGCCTTCTTCATGCCGCGACCCCGAGGCTACCGGCGAAGGCGCGCCGCAGCTCGACGAACAGCGCCTCCAGCGCCAGGCCCGCCGAGAGCTGGAACTCCTCGAAGCGTCGCCACGTCTCGCGGACGAGCTCGGCCGCGCGCTCGGCGCCTTCGAGCCGCTCGAGCGTCCCGTCCGCCCGCAGCTGCTCGGCGCGGTCGACGTGGACGAGCGCCCTGTGCGCGCCCGCGGCCGCCGCGACGAGGTCGCGGTACCAGGACGCGAGCTCCTCGAGCGCGGCGAGCAGCTCCTCGCGCTCGGCCCCGCGCGCGGCTCGCCGCACCCGCTGCTCGGCCTCGCGCGCCGGCAGGTCGAGCTCCTCGATCGCAGCCTCCTCGCGCTCCTTCGCCTCGGCCCCGCGTTCCTTCGAGGCGTCGATCAGCGTCTGCGCCGCCGCGCCCGGCTCGAACGTGGGCCCGTAGACCGAGCGCGCCGTCTCGAGCAGGGCCTCGCGACGCCGCGCCGCCGCCGGATCGAGTAGCCGCTCGGCGCGGTCGAGCCTGCCCGAGGCGACACGCGCGATCGAGGTGACCTGCTCCTCCGAGAGCTCCGGAGCGCGCGCGCGTACCTCCTCGCGCACCGCACGCTCCGAGAGTCGGCGGAACGGGATCGCCTGGCAGCGCGAGCGGATCGTCTCCGGCAGCGGCCCGACCTCGTCCGCGACGAGGACGATCACCGCGTACTCGGGCGGCTCCTCGAGGTCCTTCAGCAACGCGTCGGCCGCCTCGTCGTTGAGGAGCTGCGCGCCGAAGACGAGGTAGACGCGGCGCTGCGCCTCGAAGGGCCGCATGTGGAGGTCGCGGCGCAGCTCGCGGACGGCGTCGATCCGGATCTGGTCCCCGAGCGGCTCCAGCACGTACAGGTCGGGGTGCGAGCGCCGCTGCACGCGCGGGTCGTTTCCGAGCAGCTCCGAGGCGAACGCGACCGCGGCCGCGCGCTTGCCCACCCCGGCCGGGCCGTGGAAGAGGTACGCGTGCGCGGGCCCCTCCTGGAGGGCCGCGCGCAGGAGCCGCTTCGCCTCCTCCTGCTCACGAACGCTGTCGAAGCTCGTCGAGCACCTCCTCGGCGATCTCGCGCGGCGGGCGCGTGCCGTCGATCACGTGGATCCGTTCCGGGAAGACCCCGGCCAGCTGCCGGTAGGCGGCATCGACCCGCGCGCGGAAGTCGTCGTCCTCTCGCTCCATCCGGTCGCTGGCGTCGCCGATGCGCCGCACGGACTCCGCCGGGTCGACGAGCAGCAGGTAGGTGCGATCGGGGAGGACACCGCGGGTCGCGTGCAGGTTGAGCTCGAGCACGCGCTCGAGGCCGAGGCCGCGCGCGATGCCCTGGTACGCGAGCGACGAGTCGAGGTAGCGGTCGCACACGACGTCGGCGCCGCGCTCGAGCGCCGGCGCGATCACCTCCTCGGCGAGCTGCGCGCGGGCGGCGGCGAAGAGTGTCGCCTCGGCCCACGGCGCGACGTGGCCCGCGTGGAGCAGGAGCTCGCGCACGCGCTCGCCGAGCTCGGTGCCGCCGGGCTCACGGGTCGCGACGACCTCGCGCCCGTCGGCGGCGAGCGCCTGCGCGAGCAGCTGCGCCTGCGTCGACTTGCCGGAGCCGTCGATGCCCTCGAAGGTGACGAACATGAACGGGCCCTAGGATATGAGGCGGTGCGGGCTGTCGTGACAGGGGGCGCGGGCTTCATCGGCTCGCACGTGGTCGAGGCGCTGCTCGCGCGCGGCGACGAGGTCACCGTCGTCGACGACCTCTCGAACGGCAAGCGCGAGAACGTCCCCGACGGCGCGCGCATCGTGGTCGCCGACGTCCGCGAGGGACTCGTGCCGCTGTTCGAGGAGACGCGGCCGGAGGCCGTGTTCCACCTCGCGGCGCAGGTCGACGTGCGCGTCTCGGTGGAGCGGCCCGGCCACGACGCGTCCGTGAACGTCCTCGGCACGGTGGCCGTGCTCGAGGCCGCGCGTGCCGTCGACGCGCAGGTCGTCTTCAGCTCGACCGGCGGCGCGATCTACGGCGAGTGCGACGGGCCGGCGCCGGAGTCGTCCGAGCGGCGGCCGCTCGCGCCGTACGGCGTCTCGAAGCTCGCGGGCGAGGAGTACCTGGCGGCGTACGACCGCCTCTACGGGACGCGGCACGTCTCGCTGCGCTACGGCAACGTCTACGGGCCGCGGCAGGACCCGCACGGCGAGGCGGGCGTGGTCGCGATCTTCCTCGGCTCGCTCGCGCGCGGGCAGGCGCCGCGGATCTTCGGCGACGGCCGGCAGACGCGCGACTACGTCTTCGCCGGCGACGTCGCGCAGGCGTCGCTCGCGGCGGTCGGCCGCGACGGCGGCGTCTTCAACGTCGGGACCGGTCTCGAGACGTCCGTCGTCGAGCTCTACGAGCTCAGCCGCGCCGTCGCGGGCTCGTCGCTGGAGGCGGTCGAGGCCCCGGCCCGGCTCGGCGAGCTGCAGCGCAGCGTGCTGGACGTGAGCCTCGCCGAGCTCGAGCTCGGCTGGCGCGCGAAGGTGCCGCTCGAAGAGGGGCTGCGGCTGACCTGGGAGTCGATCACGCAGTAGCAGGAGCCCTGCGCGCCGTGGCGAATCGGACCGTCCGCCGTGGAGCACGCCCTTCCGCATCCGACTCCGTCCGGCCCCGGACACCACCCCTGGCGCACGATCGCCGTCGTCGCCTCGGGCGTCGCCGCGCTCGAGCTGCTCGTGTTGACCGTCGTCGGGATCGCGGTGCTGGCCAAGCCGATGGCCAAGCGCGCCGCCGTGCGCGAGGCGAACGCTGCTCCGGCGGCGAAGAAACCGGCCGCCGCGAAGCGGCCCATCCTGTCGCGTGGCGCGGTGTCGGTCACCGTGCTCAACGGAAACGGCGTCTCGGGCGCCGCCGCCGCCGAGGCCTCGCGCGTGCGCGCGCGCGGGTACAAGATCGGCGTCGTCGGCAACGCGCCGCGCGGCGGCTACGGCCGGACGGTCGTGATGTACCGGATGGGCCTGAACCGCGAGGGCAGCCGCCTCGCGCACGACCTCGGCATCGGCATCGCCTCGCCCCTCGACGGCCTGCGCCCACGCGACCTGCACGGCGCCGAGCTCGCCGTCGTGCTCGGCGGCTGACCAAGTAACAGTCTGTTACTTGCTTCGTCCGCCTCGGCTTGCCGCCGTGGGTTCCGCGCCGAAGACGCGTCCGTTTGGGCCACGGCGTTCCAAGTAACAGTCTGTTACTTGAGAATGGCGGCGTGATCCCTCGGAGCTGGTCGTGGGACCCCGTCGCGCTCGCGGCGGCGGGGCTGGCGGTCGCGCTCTACGCGCAGGCGTTCGCGCGGTTGCGCCGGAGGAACCCCCGCCGCGCCAGCGTCGGGAACGCCCTGCTCTTCCTCGCAGGCATCGCCACCGGCACGCTCGCCGTCGTCTCGCCGCTCGACGCGCTCGCCGAGGACACGCTGCTCTCCGCGCACATGGCGCAGCATCTGCTGATCGGCGATCTCGCGCCGCTGCTGCTCGTGCTCGGCGTGCGCGGGCCGATCTGCGTCTTCCTCCTTCCGACGCGGCTCCTGCGGCCGCTCGCGCGCAGCCGCCCGGTTCGCGCGGCGCTCGACTTCCTCCTCCGTCCGCTCGTCAGCTTCGCCGTCTGGGCGATCGCCCTCGGCGCTTGGCACGTCCCCGCCGCCTACGACCTCGCGCTCGACCATCCGGCCGTGCACGTTCTCGAGCACGCGAGCCTCTTCCTCGGCGGCCTCCTGCTCTGGATCCAGATCATCGATCCCGCCCGCCGCAACCGCCTCTCCCCCGGCCGCCGGGCCGCCTTGGCGGCAACTGCGCTCGTCGCCGGCATGGGCCTGAGCGAGGTGCTGCTCGCGACCGCCCCGCTCTACCCACACTACGCCGACGCCGTCGACCGGCCCTTCGGCCTCACGTACCAGACCGACCAGGACCGCGCGGCGCTCCTGATGATGGCCGAGCAGATCGCGACGCTCGGCCCCGCGTGCGCGCTCCTGCTCTGGAGCCACGTCGAGTCCGTCGAGCGGGAGCTCGCGACGCCGCGCTAGCCGCCGTGCGTCGACGCCACGACGAACGCGGCGACGTCCTTGATCTGCTGCTCGCTCAGCTGGCCCTTGAACGAGGGCATCCCGCGCTTGCCGTTCGTGACCCGGTCGAGCACGAGTGAGAGCGGCGGCTTCTTCTGGTCGAGGTTCGGTCCGACGTTCCCGCTCGCGCCCGCCGCCGACAGCGTGTGGCAGCCGGCACAGCCGGCGCTCGCGAACACGGCCTTGCCGGCGGTGGCATTCCCCTCGCCGACGCCGCCCGTCGTCGTGGTCGCACCGGTCGACGTCGTCGCCGCCGCGGTCGAGCCGACCGTCACGGTCACCGTCTTCGCCGACGACCGCGTCTCGTGCCCGGCCACCCAGCCCACGAACGCGGCGACCGCCAGCAGCCCGAGCACGATCACCATGATCAGCGCCTCCGCGCCTGCGTCCGACCAGCCACGCTTCCGCCGCGGCGGCCGCCCGCCGCCCGCGGCTGTGCTTGCCTCGGTCACGCCCACGCCGCGCAGAGTCTGCACCAGGTTCCAGACGAACAGCAGCTGGACCGCCCCGAGCATGAGCGACACGGCCACGCCGGCGGTCTGGTAGCTCGCGTAGCGGTCGGGCAGCACCGCGTACCGGCGCGGGGCGCCCTCGAGCCCTTCGACGTACCAGATCGCCGAGTTCGCGAGCGCGAGCCAGAACGTCAGCCAGATGTGCCACTTGGCGAGCGCGTCGCTGTAGAG
>DASSMZ010000086.1:0-8202 GCA_035688325.1 Gaiellaceae bacterium | reverse complement strand
GCCCGACCGCGGCTACCAGGACGAGAAGGGCCTGCGCCGGCACATCTCGGTCGCGACCTCGCCGACCGAGCAGGGCGTGCTCGGCCTCTGCACCCGCCTTCGCGACACGGCGTTCAAGAACACGCTCGCCGAGCTGAAGGTCGGGGACGAGGTCGTCGACGTCGAGCAGCCGAAGGGCGACTGGCAGCTGCCGGAGGACACGAACCGCGAGTACGTGTTCGTCGCCGGCGGGATCGGCATCACCGTCTTCCGCTGCATGCTCCGCTACATCCGCGACACCGGCGAGCCGTACCGGGTGACGCTCGTCTACTCGAACCGCGACCGCGAGTCGACGCCGTTCCTGGACGAGCTCGTCGAGCTGGAGCGCTCGCTGCCGAACTTCCACCTCGTGCTGACGATGACCCAGGACGACGGCTGGGAGGGCGAGACGCGGTACGTCTCGGCCGACCTGCTGCGCGACCACCTCGACGGCGACCTCGGCCACTACACGTACCTCGTCGCCGGCCCGCCGCCGATGGTCGAGTCGGTCGTCGAGCAGCTCGCCGGCGCGGGTGTTCCGGAGGACCGGATCCTCCCGGATCGCTTCAGCGGCTACTAGGTACGTGACCGGCGCAGACGTCGCGAGACGGGCCGACGAGGCAGGCCTCCGGCTCGTCCGCTTCCTCTGGTGCGGCAACGACGGCACGATCCGCGGCAAGGCGAGCTCGCTGCGGGGCCTCGAGGACCGCATCCGCTGCGGCATCGGGCTGACCGTCGGGATGCAGGCGATGAACTCGCTCGACCAGCTCCAGCCGGTCGACGGGATGGGCCCGGTCGGCGAGGTGCGGCTCGTGCCGGATCCCGCGACCTTCCGGGTGCTGCCGTACGCGCCGCGCACGGGCGCGATGCTCGTCGACCACGTCGCGCTCGACGGCGAGCCGGCGGCCGTCTGCCAGCGCGCGTACCTGAAGCGGATGGAGGCACGGCTCGCCGAGCGCGGGACGACGCTCGAGGTCGCGTTCGAGAACGAGTTCTCGCTGGCGAGGGTCGTCGACGGCGGCTACGTGCCGATCGACTCCGGGCTCTGCTTCTCGACGATCAGCGCGGCCGCCGCGCAGGAGTTCGTCGACGAGCTCGCGGACGCGCTCGGCGCGCAGGGAATCGGGCTCGAGCAGTACTACTCCGAGCTCGGCCACGGGCAGCACGAGATCTCGACCGCGCACGCGCCGGCACTGCAGGCGGCGGACGAGCAGCTGCTGGTGCGCGAGTCGCTGCGCGGCGTCGCCGTGCGGCACGGCATGGTCGCCTCGCTCGCGCCGAAGCCGTGGCCCGACAACGCCGGCAACGGCGGCCACATCCACTTCTCGCTCTGGGAGGCCGACGGGTCGCGCAACCGCTTCCACGACTCGGGCTCGGCGGACGGCCTGTCGGCCGAGGCGCGGTCGTTCGTCGCCGGCGTGCTCGCACACCTGCCCGGCCTCTGCGGGCTGACCGCGCCGAGCTTCAACTCCTACCACCGCATCGTCCCGCAGTTCTGGGCCGGCGCCTTTACCTGCTGGGGCCACGACAACCGCGAGGCGCCGGTGCGCGTGCCGTCGCTCTTCGCGGGCATGGAGGAGGCGTCGACCAACGTCGAGCTGAAGTCGGCCGACGCGACCGCGAACCCGTACCTCGCGGTCGGCGGCCTGATCGCGGCCGGGCTCGACGGCCTGGAGCGCGGCCTCGAGCCGCCGGCGCCGGTCGAGGTCGACCCGGCGACGCTCGACGAGCGCGAGCGCGAAGAGTGCGGGATCGTCCCGCTGCCGGCGACGCAGGCCGAGGCGCTCGACGCGCTGGCCGCCGACGACGTGCTGACGGGCGCGCTCGGGCCGGTGCTGGCGGAGTCGTATCTCGCCGTGCGACGCTCCGAGTGGGACGCTTATTCGGCAGGAGACGAGGCATTCGAGCAGCAGGGCCACTTCCTGAAGTACTGAGCGGGATCGCGCTCGTCGACCACCACGCGCACGGGATCCTGCGCGGCCGACCGGAGAGCCTCGACGAGTTCCGGGGGCTGTTCTCCGAGAGCCCCGACCCGCGCCAGTGGCCGCACGTCGCGACCGGCGTCACCTACCGGCGGGCGATGCGCGAGCTGGGGGCGTTCCTCGGCTGCGAGCCGACCGAGCGCGCCGTCTACGAGCACCGGCTCGCGTCCGATCCGGCCGAGTACGCCTCGGCGCTGGTGCGCGCGACGAACACCGAGGCCCTCTACGTCGACGACGGCTTCCCGCCGCCCGGCGAGGGGACGACCTGGGACGAGCTCGGCGAGCTGGCCGGATGCGAGGCGCGGCCGGTGCTGCGGATCGAGCGTGTCGCGGCCGAGGACGGAGCCGGCGCCGTGCCCGAGGTCGTGGCCGCCGCCCGCGCCAACGGCTTCGTCGGGCTGAAGACGATCGCCGCCTACCGGACTGGCCTCGAGCTCGAGCGGCTCGACTGGACGGTGTTCACCGCGCTCGAGGCGAACGAGCGAACCGGCAACCCGCTGCCGGTGCAGGTGCACTGCGGCTTCGGCGACTGGGACCTCTACCTGCCGCGCGCCGACCCGGGGCACCTGAAGCCGGTGCTCGAGCGGTTCCCGGACACACGCTTCGTGCTCCTGCACTGCTACCCGTTCGTGCGCGAGGCGGGCTGGCTCGCGCACGTCTACGGCAACGTCTGGTTCGACCTCTCGCTGACGATCCCGCACGTCTCGCGCCCGGCCGAGCTGCTGCGCCAGGCGCTCGAGCTCGCGCCGGTCTCGAAGCTGCTCTACGCATCGGACGCGGCGCGGACGCCCGAGCTCTACTACCTCGCGGCGAGCTGGTGGCGCGAGGCGCTCGGCGAGGTGCTGCCGGAGCTGCTCGGGGACGAGCACGCCGAGGCGGCGCAGATGATCCTGCGGGAAAACGCGCTCGCGGTCTACGGCTAGGTCCGGAACCGGCCGGCCGGTCGCTGAGCTAGAACCCGTGGGTGCGCTTGCTCGGCGTCACCCTGGCCGCGCTGGTGACGGCGCTCGCGACCGGCCTCGGGGCGCTGCCGTTCGCGTTCGGGACCTTCGGCCGGCGCTGGCTCGGCGTCGCCAACGCCCTCGCAGCGGGGTTCATGCTCTCGGCGAGCGGCCTGCTCGTGATCGAGGGCGTCATCCGCGGCTGGTGGCAGACGCTCGCCGGGGCCGTCGTCGGCGCGGGCTTCATCTTCGTCTCGCACCGGCTCCTCAGCGACCAGGAGGTGGAGTTCGGGAGCCTCCGCGGCGCGGACGCGACGAAGGCGCTCCTGATCGTCGCAGTGATGACGATCCACTCGTTCAGCGAGGGCGTCGGCGTCGGCGTCGCCTACGGCGGCGGCGCCGAGCTCGGCCTCTTCATCACGATCGCGATCGCGATCCACAACATCCCGGAGGGGCTGGCGATCAGCCTCGTGCTCGTCCCGCGCGGCGCGAGCGTCCGCTCGGCCGCCGGGTGGAGCATCTTCTCGAGCCTGCCCCAGCCGCTCGTGGCCGCTCCTGCGTTCCTGTTCGTCGAGGCGTTCAGGCCCTTCCTGCCGGCCGGGTTCGGCTTCGCGGGCGGCGCGATGATCTGGCTCGTGTTCGCGGAGCTGCTGCCCGAGGCGCGGGCGGAGCTGAGACTGCCGCGGCTCGCGCTCTGGCTCGGCGGCTCGCTGCTGGCGATGTCCGCCCTGCAGCTCGCGCTGCTCGGGCGCTAGCCGCGGCGCCGGAGCACCGCGCGGCGCAGCTCGTCCGCCCCCCAGACGACGAACGGGAACGGCGCGAGGATCGCGAGCTCGAGCCCGTGCAGCGGGGCCGTCCCGAACAGGCCCTGCAGCGCCGGCACGTAGATGATCGCCGCGGCGAAGACGAGCTCCGTCGCGATCCCGAGCAGCAGCAGCGGGTTCGTGAAGAAGCCGACCTGGCGCAGCGAGGCGCGCTGCGTCCTGGCGGCGATCGCGGTGCCGATCTGGCAGACGACGATGCCGGCGAAGGTCATCGTCGTCGCGGTCAGGTACGTGTGGTGCAGCGCCGTGCCGGCGCCGGTCGCGTCGCCGAGCCCCCAGCCGCCGTGGAGCAGCACGAAGAAGAAGCCGAGCATCACGAGCGCCGCCTCGACGAGACCGAGCACCACCCAGGCGCGGAACAGCAGCTCGCGCCCGATCACCCCTTCCGACTGCCGTCGTGGCGGCCGCTGCATCAGGCCCGGCTCGGCGGGCTCGCTGCCGAGAGCGAGGGCCGGCAGGATCTCCGTGCCGAGGTCGATGGCGAGGATCTGCAGCACGGTGATCGGCAGCGGGATCGCCCCGCCGGCGAGGGCGAAGACGAGGAACGGGACGACCTCGGGCGGAGCGTGGGCGAAGATGTAGAGGATGAACTTGCGGACGTTGTCGTAGACGCGCCGCCCGGCCTCGACCGCGGCCACGATGGTGGCGAAGTTGTCGTCCGTCAGGATCATCGTCGCCGCCTCGCGCGCCACGTCCGTGCCGGAGCGGCCCATCGCGATCCCGATGTCCGCGCGCCGGAGGGCCGGCGCGTCGTTGACGCCGTCGCCGGTCATCGCGACCACCTGGCCGTGCGCACGAAGGGCGTCCGCGATGCGGAGCTTCGCCTCGGGCGACGTGCGGGCGAAGATCAGCTCGCGCCGCTCCTGCAGCAGCGCGTCGAGCTCCCGCTCGCTCATCCGGTCGAGCTCCTCGCCCGTGAGCACCCTGGCGCCGTCGCGGCCGATGCCGACCCGGCGGGCGATCTCCGCCGCCGTCGGCCCGTAGTCCCCGGTGAGCACGAGGATGCGGATGCCCGCGTCGTGGCACTGGTCGACCGCGGAGCCGACCTCCGGGCGCGGCGGGTCGAAGAGGCCGACGAGCCCGAGCAGGCACAGGTCG
Organism: Gaiellaceae bacterium; assembly: GCA_035688325.1. Taxonomy (GTDB): domain Bacteria; phylum Actinomycetota; class Thermoleophilia; order Gaiellales; family Gaiellaceae; genus AC-32. Next base: position 3,339 of record DASSMZ010000086.1, on the reverse strand, counting down.
GTCTCGGCGTCCTCCCGGCGCTCCGGCGGCACGGCGTCGTCGGGCAGCCGACGGCGCGCTATTGCGAGCACCCGGAGCCCCTTGTGTGCGTACCGCTCGAGCACCGACAGCACCTCGTCGCGGTCGGCGTCGGTGAGCGCCCGGTGGTTCTCGAGCCCGCCGATCCGGCTCGCCCGCGCGAGCACCTCCTCCGGCGCCCCCTTCGCGTGCACGGTGAGTGTCCCGTCCTGCCGCTCGTCGACGGTCGACATCAGCCGCAGCGTCGGGTCGAAGCGGTAGAGCTGCCGCCTGCGCGGGTCGCGCCGCCGCGTCGCGACGTCGACGCCGAGGTCGCGTGCGGCTTCGAGCAGGCCGATCTCGGTCGCCTCACCGCGCGACTTGCCGGCGGTGGCCGGATCGACGTCGGCGGTGCTGCAGGACGCGATCGCGCGGCCGAGCAGCGCGAGCACCGGGTTCGTCGCCGCGGCCTCGGCCGCCACCGTCGTTCCGTCCTCGAGGTCGACCTCGCCGAGCGGCGTCCAGATGCTGACCGCCCGCATCCGGTTCTCGGTCAGCGTCCCCGTCTTGTCGGTGCAGATCGCGCTCGTCGAGCCGAGCGTCTCCACGGCGCTCAGGCGCTTCACGAGCGCGCCGCGCCTGGCGAGCCCGGCGACGCCGACCGCGAGCGCGAGCGTGATCGTCGGGAGCAGCCCCTCGGGCACGTTCGCGACGATCAGCCCGATCGCGAAGCTGAGCGCGTCGTGCAGCGGCAGCCCCGCCGCGAGCCAGCCGATCGGCAGGAACGCGAAGCCGGCGACGACCGCGACGAGCGCGATCAGCCAGGCCACCCGCCGTACCTGGAGCTCCAGCGGGCTCGGCTCGGCCTCGACGCGCTCGGTCAGCGCGGCGATCCGGCCGAGCTCGCTGTGCATCCCCGTCGCGAAGACGACCGCGGTCGCGAAGCCGCCGACGCAGCTCGTGCCGCTGAAGACGATGTCGCGGGCCTCCGTGAGGACGCCGCTCGAGCCGTCGAGCCTCGCCTGTCGCACGACCGGCTGCGACTCGCCCGTCAGCATCGAGAGGTCGACCTCGAGCGTGCCGTCGAGCAGCCTCGCGTCGGCCGAGATCCGCTCGCCCTCCTCGACCAGCATCACGTCGCCCGGGACGAGCTCACGGACGTCGATCAGGCGGCGCTTCCCGTCGCGCCGGACCGCCGCCTGCTGCGGCAGGTACCGCTGCAGCGCCTCGACCGCCTGCTCGGCGTGGCGCTCCTGCGCGAAGGCGAACAGCGCGTTGAGCAGGATCACGACGAGGACGGCGATCCCGATCGACGGCAGCCCCGCCACGAATGCGAGCGCCGCAGCCACCCAGAGCAGCAGGGCGAGGGGATGCGTGAACTGCGCCGCGAGCTGGCGCGGCCAGCTCCGGCCCCCGCGGCGCTCGAGCACGTTCGGGCCGTAGGCGACGAGCCGCCGCTGCGCCTCGCGCTCGGACAGGCCGTGCTCCTGCGTGTGCAGCTCGTACAGGAGGGCCGGGAGCGGCGCGCGGGGGTGCGGCGCCTCCCCGGCCATCACGGGCTCACTGGTACCGCAGCGCTTCGGCCGGGTAGATCCGCGACGCGCGGAGCGCGGGGAGCCACGTCGTCGCCAGCGCGACCACGTAGACGGCGCCGAAGATGATCCCCAGGTTCGCCCACGGCACGTCGAAGGTCAGGTTCGACCAGCTGGGCGTGCTCGCCGAGTCGCTGATCACGTTGTGGGCGACGATCAGGCCGAGCGTCGTGCCGACGACGATCGACGTCAGCGCCACGAACGAGGACTCGAGCAGGAAGCTCAGCTGCACCATCCGCTTGCGGAAGCCGATCGCGCGGAGCACGCCGATCTGCTGCCGGCGCTCGACGACGGCCCGTGCCGTGATCACGCCGAGCGCCGCGACGCCGACGATCAGCCCGAGGCCCATGAAGCCGATCACGATCCGGTTCATCGTCACGTTCGCCGCGACGAGGTCGTGCAGCACGTCCTTCAGCGCGTCGGCCTGCATGCCGTTCGCGAGGAACGCGGACTCGAGCGTCTGCGCCGTCGCCTTCGGGTCGACGCCGGGCTTGACCGCGAAGAAGTGGATCGTCGGCAGCACGCGGTTGCCGAACACCGGTGCGAGCGAGCGCTGCGACGTCCAGATGCCGTACATGAACTCGGGCGCGCTGTCCGAGAGCACGCCGACCACCGTCAGCGTCAACCGCTTGCCGGTCTGCTGGTCGCGGACCGTCATCTTGACCGGGTGGAAGAGCTTGTCCTCGAGGTAGAAGCCCGTGAGGCGGAACTTCGTCTGCGGCACGGCGAAGTTCCAGTTGGCCTTCCGCGGCACCACCTGCGAGTCGACGATCGCGAGGTTCTTGTGCGTGCGCACGGCGTTCCAGACGGCCGCGCTGGAGCCGTAGCCGTAGGCGTGGGCGGCGAGGCCGTACGTCGTGTGCCGGAGGAAGGCGTTGTCGGCGCCGTAGACCACGTACGACTCCTCCTTCGCCCCGACCCCGAGCTGGCGCGCCTTGACCGGCAGCGACGACTCGCTCGAGATGGTGGTGAAGTCGCTGCGCTTCAGGCCGGGCGTCCGGGCCACGGCCGCGGACATGTTCGCGATCGGCTGCGCCGGCGAGCTCGTCGCGCGGATGTCGAAACCGCCGCCGAAGACGGACATGTCGTTGAAGGCATTGGTGAAGGCGCCCGACGTCGTCGACCCGACGACGAGCGTGAACACGACGAGCGTGAACATCGCGAGCGTGACGCCGGTGCGGAAGCGGGCGCGCAGCGGGTACGCGATCGCCATTCGCAGCACGGGCGCGAGCCCGCGGAGGCGGGAGGTCGCGGCCGCGAGGCCCCCGAGCAGGACGTCGGCGTTGTAGACGATCGTCCAGGACGCGCCGAGCACGATCATCAGCCCGCCGAGCAGGAAGATCGAGAAGTTGACCTTCATCTCGCCGAACAGCCAGCGGCTGATCGGCAGGACGAACCAGCACAGGAGCGCGAGCCCGGCGCCGGTGTGCACGGCTCGCTCGGGCAGGCCGAGCAGCTGGAGCAGCGGCACCAGGCTGAGCACGACGAGCGAGACGCCGAAGCCGAGCACGACCGAATCCTCGGCGTTGATCCCCGAGACGATCAGCGCGGCACCGGCGACGAGGCCGAGCGCGCCCGGGATCCAGCGGCGCCTGCGCCCCTTCTCCGGCGGCGGCTCGGGCAGGTCGCGAATCGCGGTGACGATGTTCATCCGGCTGACGCGCCGCGCCGAGAAGACGACGACGGCGAGCGTCAGCAGCACGCCGATCGCGTACCCGAGCACCAGGCTCGTGGCGGACACGGAGTAGGA
>DASSMZ010000048.1:0-9017 GCA_035688325.1 Gaiellaceae bacterium | reverse complement strand
GGTCGATGATCCCGACCCGGTCGGCCAGGACGTCGGCCTCCTCGAGGTACTGGGTGGTGAGGAAGACGGTCACGCCGTCCTCGCTCGCGAGCCGGCTGACCTCGGCCCAGAGCGCCGTCCGGCTCTGTACGTCGAGGCCGGTGGTCGGCTCGTCGAGGAACAGGCTGTGCGGACGGTGGACGAGCGCCAGCGCGAGGTCGAGCCGGCGCTTCATCCCGCCGGAGTAGCTTCGCACCTTGCGGTCGGCCGCCTCGCGCAGGCCCACCCGCGCGAGGAGCGCGTCCGCGCGAGCGTGGCGCTCCGCCCGCGGGATGCCCTGCAGCGAGGCCTGCAGCCGCAGGTGCTCGCGGCCGGTCAGCAGCGGGTCGAGCGCCGCCTCCTGCAGAGCCGCGCCGATGTGCCGCCGCACCTGCGAGCCCTGGTGCACGACGTCGAAGCCGGCGACGCGCGCCGTGCCCGAGGTCGGCGGCAGCAGCGTCGTCAGCACGTGGACGGTGGTCGACTTCCCGGCGCCGTTCGGCCCGAGGAACCCGTAGATCTCGCCCGGCGCGACCGCGAGGTCGATCCCGTCGACCGCGCGTGGCCCCTTCTTGAACTCGCGGACGAGCTGCTGCGCCTGGATCGCCGGCTCGCTCACGCGCCGAACCTTAGCAAAAGGTTGAGGTTGTCAAATACCTATCTTCTCAAGTATGATGGGAAGCAACGATGGCGACGACGCCCGCGCACGAGGCGCAGAAGCTCTTCTTCGAGATCGGGATGGTGCAGCGCGCGCGGGCCGGCGCGGCGCTCGGCGAGCTTGGCCTCGGGTTCGCGCAGGCGCACGCGCTCCGCATGCTCGACCCGGACGAGCCGATGCCGATGAGCGCTCTTGCCGAGCGCCTCTTCTGCGACGCGTCCAACGTGACCGGCCTCGTCGACCGGCTCGAAGCGCGCGGCCTCGTCGAGCGCCGCAGCGCGGCGAACGATCGCCGGGTGAAGGCGCTGTCGCTGACACGGGCGGGCGTCGCGCTGCGCGACCAGGTGCTGGCCGTGATGAGCGAGCCGCCCGAGGCGATCGCCGCGCTGCCCGCCGCCGACCAGCGCGCGCTGCGGGACATCCTCGCCCGCGCGGTCGAGAACCTGCGCGCGACGGCCTAGGCTCGCTCGATCGCCAGCTCGCCGCCGGGCTCGACCCGCGAGGCGAGCGTCTCCCGCGCGATCCACTCCGCGTGCTCGGCCAGCTCCGGCGGGAGCGTCAGGACGATCCGGTCGGTGATCTCGAGGCCGGCGTCCTTGCGCATCGTGTTCACCTGGTGGATCGCCTCGCGCGCGCGGCCCTCGAGCTCGAGCTGCGGGTCGAGCGCGAGCTCCAGCGCGACCGTCAGGCCGTCCTCGCCCGCGACCGCCCAGCCCTCCTTGCCCCGGCGCTCGACCAGCACCTCGTCGGGCGAGAGCTCGTGCCCGTCCACGCGGAGCCCGCCGTCGTCGAGCTCCTCGAACTCGCCGGCCTCGAGCTTCGCCCGCACCTGCGCGAGCTGCTTGCCGAGCTTCGGCCCGAGCAATGGCAGGTTCGGCTTCACCCGCAGCTCCGTCGCCTCGACCGGGCCGAACTCGACCTCCTTCACGCTCAGCTCGTCGGCGATCTCGGCGGCCTGCGACTGCGCGGCCTCACCGCCCTGGACGACGAGGCGGCGCAGCGGCTGGCGCAGCTTCAGCCCCGACTGCGCGCGCGCCTGGCGGCCGAGCTCGACCACGCGGCGAACGGCGGCCATCTCGTCGAGCAGCCGCCGGTCGGGCCCGTCGACGTCGGGCCAGCCGGCCAGGTGCACCGACCCGGGCCCGTCGAGGACGAGCGTGCGCCAGAGGTGGTCGGCCAGGAACGGCATCACCGGCGAGATCACCCGCAGCGCCTGCACGAGCGACCACCAGAGCGTCTCCAGCGCGGCCGCGTCGCCGTCCCAGAAGCGCCGGCGCGAACGGCGGATGTACCAGTTCGAGAGATCCTCGACGTAAGCCTCGAACGCCGAGGTCACGGACGGCGTCCAGTAGCGCTCGTACGCGTGCCGCGCCTCGTCGACGAGCTGCGCCGTCCGCGCCACGAGCCAAGAGTCGAGTGCATGCTCGGAGCGCGGCGCCGGCCCCCACTCCGGCTGCCAGACCTCGACGTTCGCGTACGTGACGAGGAAGCCGACGGAGTTCCAGAGCGTCAGCAGCCGCCGCTTGACCTCCTCCGCGGGCCCGTAGCCGAAGTTGATGTTCTGACTCGGGTTCTGTGCGCAGAACTGCCAGCGGACGATGTCGGCGCCCATCCGCTCGAACGCCTCGTTCGCCTCGATCGCGTTGCCGGTCGACTTGTGCATCTCGCGCCCGTGCTCGTCGTGGACGCGCTCGTAGGTGAGCACGCTCCGGTACGGCAGGCGCCCGGTCATCGTCATCGACATCACGCTGATCGAGTAGAACCAGAGCCGGATCTGCTCGCGGCTCTCGGAGATCCAGTCGGCCGGGAACCAGTGCTCCCAGTAGGCGTGGTCGGGCAGGTCGGCGCCGGTCAACCCCTTCGCGGCGCCCCTGCCGTAGCCGCCGGGAACGCGTTCCGGGTTCTCCCAGCCGAGCGTCGAGAGCGGGACGATGCCGGCGTCGAGCCAGGCGTCGCCGACCTCCGGGATCCGCCGCACTTCCTTGCCGCACGACTCGCAGCTGATCGGCACCTCGTCGATCCACGGCCGGTGCAGCTCCTGCAGCTGCTCGAGCCCGCCGGTCGCGCGCTCCTCCAGCTCCTGGCGGGAGCCGATCACGTTCAGCTGCCCGCAGTCGCAGGGGTAGAACGGCAACGGCAGGCCGAAGTAGCGCTTGCGGGAGATGTTCCAGTCGGCCATGTTCCGCAGCCAGTCGTCCATCCGCTTCTTGTACTGCGGCGGCGTCCACGCCACCTCGTCGTTCGCGTCGAGCAGCGGCTGGCGCAGGTCCTCGATCCGGATGAACCAGTCGTCGACGACGCGGAAGACGAGCGGCGTCTTGCAGCGCCAGCAGGTCGGGTAGCGGTGGACGATCGTGCCGGCCTCGAGGAGCAGCCCGCGCTCGTCGAGCGCCCGGACGATCGCGTGCGCCGCGCCGTCGGTCGTCTGGCCCTCGAACGGCCCGTAGCCGGGCAGGAAGCGGCCCGACTCGTCGATCGGCGCCAGCACCGGCAGGCCGTGGACGCGCGAGAGCTCGAAGTCCTCCGCGCCCGCGCCCGGCGCGATGTGGACGATGCCCGTGCCCTCGTCGAGCGCGACCTCGTCCCACGGGATCACGCGGTGGACGACGCCGTGCTGCGGCGGCAGCTCGTCGAACGGCCCGTCGTACTCGAGGCCGACGAGGTCCTCGCCCTGCACGACGTTGTCGTACTGCTCGTCTTCCTCGGCGAGCCGCCAGCCGCCGTCGCGGAGGCCGTACTCGGCGTCGGGCCTGACCGCCGCGGCGACGTTCGCCGGCAGCGTCCACGGCGTCGTCGTCCAGACCACCAGCGACTCGCCCTCCCGGTCCTTGAGCGGGAAGCGCACGTACAGCGACGGGTGCTCGAGCTCGCGGTAGTTCTCCTCGCCGGCCTGCTCGTGCTGCGAGAGCGACGTGCCGCAGCGCGGGCACCACTGCGTCGAGCGATGGCCCTTGTACAGCCAGTCCCGCCGCCGGCACTCCTTCAGGAAGCGCCAGATGTACTCGATGTTGGTGTCCGAGAAGGTGAGGTAGTCGTTGCCCCAGTCCATCCACATCCCGAGGCGCTTCGACTGCCCGGTCATCACTCCGACGTAGCGGGCGACGCGCTCCTTGCAGCGCTCGGCGAACTCGGCGATCCCGTAGTCCTCGATCTCGCGCTTCGAGTTGAGGCCGAGCTCCTTCTCGACCTCGACCTCGACCCAGAGGCCCTGGCAGTCGAAGCCGTTCTGGTAGCGCTCGTCGTGCCCGGTCGCGGCGTTGAAACGCTGGTAGACGTCCTTCAGCGTACGGCCCCAGGCATGGTGGACGCCCATCGGGTTGTTGGCCGTGATCGGGCCGTCGATGAAGCTGAAGCGCGGGCCGCCGGCGTTCTGCTCGCGCAGCCGCCGAAAGGTGCCTTCGTCCTCCCAGCGCTCGAGGATCTCCCGCTCGAGCGCGGGATGATCGGGCACACTGGGCAACGGCTTGAACATCAGCCGATCGTACCGAGCGGGAACATCGGCGCCCCCTCGCGCGTTTCAGTCAGCCGGACACTGAGGTAGAAAGGACGTTCATGGCAGACACCGTCACCGAACAGAGCTTCGAGCAGGATGTGCTCCAGAGCGACAAGCCCGTGCTCGTCGACTTCTGGGCCGAATGGTGTGGCCCGTGCCACGCGATCGCCCCCGTGCTCGACCAGATCGCGGAGGAGCGCAGCGAGCTCAAGGTCGTCAAGCTCAACATCGACGAGCAGCCCGCCGTCGCGCAGCGCTACGGCGTGATGTCGATCCCGACCCTGATCCTCTTCAAGGACGGCGAGCCGCAGGCCGCCGCGGTCGGGGCGATGCCGAAGTCGATGCTGGAAGAGCGCCTGGGCCTGGCCTCCGCGGCCGCCTGATCAGGCTTCCGCTTCGTCTTTCTCCGGATGAGCCACCGGGGCCGCTGCGCGCGCCGGTGGCTCCTCCACCAGGCTGAGCACACGCATGCCGTGCACGTAGACGACGGCGCCGCCGAGCCAGCCGCCCAGGGTGAGGAAGCCGAACCCGAGCAGCGTCAGCACGAAGGGGGCGGCGTCGACCGCCCCGTGCGTGTAGCCGCCGTGCCCGACCAATGCGGCGATCAGGAAGAAGACCGTCGCGGTGAGCATCGAGCCCATGTGCCACGTCGCCGTCCACCAGAGCGGCGAGCCCCACTCGATCGTCAACCAGTCGGCGAAGCCGGTGAGCGCGGTGAAAGCGGTCGCGATCAGCCCGACCACGAGCGCAAGCCACCAGGCGTGCGCCGCGCTGATGTGTGCGACGCCCACGACGCTCGCCAGCCCGGCGACCGTCGCGACGGTGTAGGCGCCGATCGTCGCGTCCGTCAGCGGCGGGTGAAGCGGGTGGCCGGGCAGCCCGCGCCAGAGGTAGCTGAGCTTCATCGACGCCGGATAGTACGAAACCGGCCGCCGCTTCGGATTGCGATCTAGCCGCTAGCGCTCTCGGCGGCGTCGATGTCGAGGTAGGTGTGGAAGGCCGCGTGCTTGGCGAGGTACGCCTCGATCGCCGCGATCCCGTCCTCGAGCCAGTGCTGCAGCCAGTGCTCGCCCAGCTCGTCCTCGACCCTGTGCATGCCCCGGTCGTCCATGCGTCCATGATCGGGACGCGGGCGGGCGGTCGCAATGAGCCGTTCGGCCTAACTTCGCGCGATGCCCGGCCTATAGCGTGCGCTGCGTGCGCGCCTTGCTGGTGATCAATCCGCGCGCCGGCAGCGAGAGCCCGACCACCGAGGAGCTGGCGCAGGCGGCGCGGGAACGCGGGGTCGGCGTGCACGTCCTCGCCGACGACGACGACCCCGCCGCGGTCGCGCGTACGGCCCACGCGGAGATCCTCGGCGCGGCCGGCGGCGACGGCACGGTCGCGGCCGTCGCTTCGGTGGCGGTCGAGCGCGACCTCCCGTTCGTCGTCGTCCCCTTCGGCACGCGCAACCACTTCGCCCGCGACCTCGGTCTCGACCGCGCCGACCCGCTCGCGGCGCTGAACGCGTTCGCGGGCGACGAGCGTCGCGTGGACGTCGGCCGTGCCGGCGGACGGCGCTTCCTGAACAACGTCTCGCTCGGGCTCTACGCCTCGCTCGTCCACCGGCGCGAGCACCACCGCCGGCGGCGGCAGGCGCTGGCAGGCCTGCGCGCGCTCTGGCTGAGCCTGCGCCGGCGGCCCGGGATCTGGGCGACCGTCGACGGGCGGCCGGTGCAGGCGCGCGTGCTCCTCGTGGCCAACAACGCGTACGAGCTCAGCCTGTTCTCCATCGGCCTGCGCGAGCGGCTCGACGAGGGCCGGCTGCACCTCTACCACGCGCGCGGCGTGCTGCCGAGAACCTGGGAGGAGGAGTCCCGCCAGGGCTTCACGCTCGACGCCCGGGCGCCACGGGTGCGCGCCGCAGTCGACGGCGAGCCGGTCGAGCTCGAGACGCCGCTCGAGCTAGCCGTCGAGCCCGGCGCCCTGCGCGTGCTGCTGCCACGCCGCCAGGAGTAGCCGCACGTTGTCGAACGCGAGCTCGTCGGCCCCGGGCAGCTCGTCGCGGCCGAACCAGCGCAGGTCGTCGACGTCGTCTGCGGGCGCCGGCTCCCCGCCGACCGCCCGCGCCGTCCAGTAGAGGTTCAGCGTCGCCTGCGCCGTCGAGTCGCCGCCGTAGCGGTCCATCCAGGCGCCGAGGAACTCGAGCGGCTCGACCTCGAGGCCCGTCTCCTCGCGCAGCTCGCGCCGCATCCCGTCGAGCGGGTGCTCGCCCTCGTCGAGGAAGCCGCCCGGGATGTCCCAGCAGCCCCTCGACGGCTCCGCCGCCCGACGCGCCAGCAGCACGCGGCCCTCGCCGTCGACGACGAGCGCGCCCGCCGTCGCCTTCGAGCTCGCGTACGCGACGAAGCCGCAGGCCGGGCACTCGAGCCGCTGCTCGTCCCCGCGCAGCGCCTCCCGGCAGCGCGGGCAGAACCTCCACTCCGCGAGCTCGCCCACGGCGGCAAGAATACGAGGCCCGCTACGCGAGGAGGTGCGATGCACGACAATCCGGAGAGACCGACGAGGAGCAGGAGCACGCGCCCGAGCGCGTGCCCGAGGAAGAGGCGATGAGCGGCCAGGGCCACGAGCACCCCGAGCAGGTGCTCGACGAGGAGGGCGACGACGCCTAGGTTCGTCCCCGCGACCGTGACCGAGCTCTCGCGCGTCGAGCTGCTCGCCGGCCTGCCGGGCGAGAAGCTCGGTGAGATCGCGAAGCGGATGGAGCGCGAGGAGGTGCCCCCCGGACGCGCGGTCGTGCACGAGGGCGACGACGCGCAGCGCTTCTACGTCGTCCTCTCCGGCCTGTTCACCGTCAGCCAGGAGGATCTCGGCCCGCGTCGCGTGCTGCGCCCCGGCGACTACTTCGGCGAGGTCGGGATGGCGATGGGCATCCCGCGAACGGCCTCGGTGCGGGCGCTCACGCCGGCCGTCGTCGCGAGCTGCGACCGCGCGGCGTTCGACGAGCTGCTGCGGCCGCTCTTCGCCGACGACGATCAGCCGAGCGCGTAGACGGCGTTCGTCCCGCCGCCGAGGACCAGCACGCGACCGTTGTGGGAGACGGCGGCCGGGTCGCTGAGCGGCCGCGGCAGGTTGCCCACGGCCTTGACCGTCCGCGCGCGCGGGTCGATCGCGAGCACCTGCCTCGAGCCGCCGCCGACGAGCAGCAGCCGCGAGCCGAGCCGCGCGAGCGCGACGTGGTCGACTGCCCGCGGGAGCGTCGCGACCCTCGTCACCGTGCGCGCCCCCGGGTCGACCGCATAGACCGCCCGCGAGGCGCCTGCGACCGTGAGCCCGCCGGCGACGTAGAGCTTCCCTCCGAGCGCTGCGACGCCGGCGTAGCGCAGCCCGCTCGGCAGCCTGGTCACGAGCGTCGGCTGCACGCCGGGCTGAAAGCGCAGGACCGCGGTCGCGTAGCGCGAGCCCGTGTAGCCGCCGACGAGGTACGTCGACCCGCCGACGCTGGCCGCACCGAGGTCGGAGAGCGGCTCGCCGAGCGTGCCCGCGTTGACCGCCGCGCGCCGGTAGGGATCGAAGCGCACCACCGCGTCGGTCGAGGTCGCCTGGCCGCCGCCGAACAGGTAGACGATTCCGCGGATCGACGCTGCGGCCGCGTCGTGCGTCGGCGCGGGCAGGCTGGCGACCCGCTGCAGGTGGGCCGGGCTTCCGAGCAGCACCTGGTCGGACGACGAGCCGCCGACGAGGCCGCCGAGCACGGCGACGCGACCGTCCGGGAGCGCGACCGCGCTCAGCTTCGAGACCGACGCCGGCAGCGACCCCACGCGCCTCACGTGGATCGCCGTAGCCGTGGTGGAAGCCGTCGTCTTCTTCACGGCAGGCGCGGGAGCCGGGGCCGCGGTCGCCGCGACCAGAGCGCTTGCCGGCAGGAGGTCGAGGCCGTCGGGCTTGTTCAGGTATCCCGGCGCGGTGCCGGCGACGCCGGTGTGGCCGTACTGCCACACGATCTTCTTCGTCCGCGGGTCGATCACGATCACGCGGTGGTTGTAGTCGTCGTTCGCGGCGATCAGCCCGTTCGGCCACCGCACCGCGAGCGACGGCTTGGCGAGCCGGTTCGGGCCGCTCGCGGCGCCGAACGACCAGGTCACGCGCCCGCTGCGGTCGACGATCACGATCCTGCCGGGAATCGAGAACGACGCGACGAGCACGCGGCCGTTCGGCAGCAGCTGGGCGTCCGACGGGTAGGGCACGGGCGAGCGGATCGACCAGAGCAGCCGGCCGTCCGGCGCCAGCCGGTCGATCCAGCCGCCGATCTCGGTGACGAGCAGCCCGCCGTCCGGCAGCGGCGTGTCGCCGTTCGGGCTCGAGAATCCCCGCGGCGGGTCGTGGGCGCAGCTCCCGCCGAAGACGCGCACCACCCTGTGCGCCCGGTTGATCTGGACGACCCGGCAGTTCTGGATGTCCGCGACCGTCGTGATCCCGGACGGCAGGCGGTACGCGTCGTCCGGCGTGTTCAGGTAGCCGGGGCTCGAGCCGGCGATCCCGCCGTGGCCGTACTGCCAGACCCGCGCGTGCGTCTTGAGCGACAGCTCGACGAGCGTGTCGTGGAACTCCTCGTTGGTGATGATCGTGCGGTAGCCGGGCGTGAAGAAGGCGTCGTCGGGGCCGATCAGCGACGCGTCCCGCCAGACGACCTGCTTCGACGGCGAGACGAGCAGCACGCGATTGTTGTTCCGGTCTGCGATCAGGACGTAGCCGGGGACGACGGCCGAGTGGACGCGCGGCAGCCCGAGCGTGGAGATCAGCAGCCGCGGCTTCGCGTGTTTCGGCGGCGTCGCCGACGTCGCGGTGTCGGTCGAGGCCGGGCTGTCG
>DASSMZ010000032.1:0-3183 GCA_035688325.1 Gaiellaceae bacterium | reverse complement strand
AGCTCCTCGACGAGCTCGGCCTCGTCGTCGGCGCGGAGCTCGCTGGCGGGCACGGGAGCCGGTCGCGCGTACCGTTCGAGCCGCGTCCGTCCGTCCTCCCAGACCAGCAGGTGGCCGGGCGGGAGCTTGCGGGCCTCGCGGAAGATCGTCAGCGGCGCCGGGATCGAGTTGAAGGCGAGGAACGCCTCGAGCGCGTCGAGGTCGATCTCGCCGCGCGGGAGCGACCGCAGCTCGGAGGCGAACTCGAGCCCGCCGCCGTCGGGCCGGTAGTAGACGGGCTTGATCCCGTAGCGGTCGCGCGCAAGCACGAGCCGCCGGCGCCGCGCGTCCCAGAGCGCGACCGCGAACATCCCGCGCAGCCGCCGCGCGAACGCCTCGCCCTCCTGCTCGTACAGGTGGACGAGCACCTCCGTGTCGCAGCTGGTGCGGAAGCGGTGGCCGGCGCGCTCGAGCTCCGTGCGCAGCTCGGGATAGTTGTAGAGCTCGCCGTTCTGGACGACGGTGACGGTGCCGTCCTCGTTGGCGATCGGCTGGTCGCCGCCGGCGAGGTCGATGATCGCCAGCCGCCGCGCCGCGAGGCCGACGGGCCCGTCGAGGAAGGTGCCGTCGCTGTCGGGGCCGCGGTGGACGAGCTTCGCGCTCATGCGCGCGAGGCGCTCGGGATCGGCAGGGCCGCTCGCCGAGACGATGCCGCAGATGCCGCACATGGCCGCCGAGTCTAGTGGTCGCCCTCGACCAGGCTCCGCAGCGTCTGGGCGACGATGCGGCCGGCTGTCGAGACGAGCGTGCGCAGGTAGAGCGGCACCGAGCGGTCGGCGATCCACTCGAGGTCGTGGGCGAGCTTCTCGGCCATCGACGTCTCGTAGCCGCGCCGCACCTGTGCGAACCCCGTCAGCCCGGGGCGGACGACGAGGCGCTGCCAGTACGCGGGGAGCTCGGACGCGAGCTGCTCGAAGAAGCGCGGGCGGATGGGGCGCGGCCCGACGAGGCTCATGTCGCCGCGGACCACGTTCCAGAGCTGCGGCAGCTCGTCGAGCTGCGCCGCGCGGAGGCGGCGGCCGAGCCGGGTGGTCTCCTCGCGGGTGCGCACCACGAGCTCCTCGCCGAGGTACGGCCCGAGCCGGTCCTCGGCGCCGCGACGGAGCGTGCGGAACTTGAGCATGTGGAAGATCCGCCCGTCCCGGCCGACACGGTCGCCTCGGTAGAGCAGCGGGCGTCCGCTCGTCAGCAGGAGCGCGAGCGCGAGGAGGCCGATCAGCGGCGAGAGGACGAGCAGGAAGAAGCCGGCGATGAGGACGTCGAGCGTGCGCAGCTCGAGGTCGACGCGGCGCTTCGGCGACCCACGGACGAGCGTCGAGAAGCGCTCGACGAACGAGTCGCTCGGGCTCGGCTGCGGAGCGGCCACGAAAGAGATGCTAGAGCGTTCTCGCCGGCGCCCCGATCCCCTTCAAGTCCCCCCGCTCATGGGGCACCCCGAGCCCACCACCCAGCCGCGATCGTATCGGCGAAATCCGCGCAGATGTGTGACGGAATCGTGCCGGAAGCGTGACTTCGACGGATAAGCTCTCCTTATGGACACGCGGCAGCTCGCTGCGTTCTGCGCCGTTGTCGAACGCAAGAGCTTCTCCCAGGCGGCCGAGCGGCTCGGAGTGACACAGCCGGCGGTCAGCCTCCAGGTGCGCTCGCTCGAGAAGCGCCTCGGGCGCAAGCTGCTCGACCGCTCGGGCCGTCGGGTCGAGCCGACCAAGGCCGGCCTCGCGCTCTACCGGGGCGCGCAGCGGATGCTTCAGCTCGAGGAGCAGCTGGTCGAGGAGCTCGAGGCCGAGGCGGGCGGCGAGCTCGCCGGCACGCTCGCCGTCGGCGCCTCCACCGGTCCGGGCAGCACCGTCGTCCCGGTGCTGCTCTGCGAGTTCCAGCGCGCCAACCCCGGCGTCGACGTCTCCCTGTCGATCTCGGACACGCAATCCGTCGTCGAGCGCGTCGCCGAGCGGGAGCTCGAGCTCGGCGTCGTCGGCGCCGCGCGACGCCACCGCGGAGTCGTCTTCGAGCCGTTCTTCCGCGACGAGGTCGTCCTCGCCGTGCCGCCGGAGCACCGCTTCGCCGGGCGCACGATCGACCTCGACGACCTGCGTCGGGAGCCGCTGATCGTGATGCAGGAGGGCGCCGGCGTCCGGCAGGTGCTCGAGGACGAGCTGCGCTCGGCCGGCACGCGCCTGCGCGACCTCGAGCCGCGCCTCGAGCTCGGCCTGCAGGAGTCGGTGAAGGCCGCTGTCACCGCGGGCTACGGCGTCACCTTCATCTCGCGTGCCGCGATCGAGGCCGACCTCTCGGCCGGGACGCTCGCGACCGCACGCGTGCGCGGGCTCGATCCCGCCCGCCAGATCTCGCTCGTCCGCTCGGCCGGCCGCTCGCCCAAGCGCGCGGCCGAGGCGTTCCTGACGTTCGCACGCGAGCGGCTGTGATCGTCCGCTGGGGGCTCGACAGGCTCGAGTCGTTGCTGCGCGAGCTGGGACTCGAGCGGCCGTACGCGATCGCAAGCGACCGCTGGGCGAACCTCCCGCTGCGAGCGACCGGGCGCTGGAGCGAGGTGCCGACCGATCGGGTCGCCGAGGTCGCCGAGGCCGCGTCAGACGCAGATGCGCTGCTGCCGGTCGGAGGCGGGAGCGCGATCGACCTCGCGAAGGCGGTCTCGGCCGAGAGCGGCCTGCCGGTGGTGTCGGTGCCGACGACGTACTCGGGCGCCGAGTGGACGCAGTTCTTCGGCATCCGCGCTCCCGACCGCCGGATGAAGGGCGGCGGGGCCGGCGCGCGCCTGGCGGCGATCGTCTACGACCCGCGCCTCACCCTCGAGCTGCCGCGGGCGGAAAGCGGCGGGACGGCGCTGAACGCGCTGGCCCACGCCGCCGAGGCCCTCTACGTCGCCGGCCACAACCCCGAGGGCGACCGCGAGGCGCTCGCGGGCGCACGTCTGATCGGCGAGTACCTGCCGCGCGTGCTCGAGAACGGCCACGACCTCGACGCCCGGACCGGCCTGCTGGAAGGCGCGCAGCACGCCGGTGCGGCGCTCGGCTCGGCCGGGCTCGCGCTCGGCCACGCGATGGCGCAGGCGGTCGGCGGTCGCTACGGCATCGCGCACGGCGCCGCGAACGCGCTCTGCCTGCCGCCCGCGCTGCGGTTCAACGA
>DASSMZ010000241.1:0-2881 GCA_035688325.1 Gaiellaceae bacterium | reverse complement strand
CTTCCTGCAGACGAACACGCGGATGGCCGAGCGGCTGTACGAGCTCGCGGGCGAGTACGCCGCCTTGACCGGGAACGAGACGGTCTACGACCTGTACTGCGGGATCGGGACGATCGGCCTCACGATGGCCGCGCAGGCGCTGACGGTGTGGGGGGTGGAGGTCTCGGAGGAGTCGGTCGCCTGCGCGCTCGAGAACGCGGACCTGAACGGGGTCGCCAACGCCGCGTTCTTCGCCGGCGAGGTCGGCGCGTCGCTGGAGGAGCTGGCCGAGCGCGCCGGCCCGCCCGACGTCGCCGTCGTCGACCCGCCGCGCGCCGGGCTGTCGGGCAAGGCGTTGCGGCGGCTGGCGCGGCTCGAGGCGGCTCGGATCGTCTACGTCTCGTGCAACCCGACGACGCTGGCGGCGAACGTGAAGGAGCTCGAGCGTGAGTGGGGCTACCGCCTCGACCGTGTGCGGCCGGTCGACATGTTCCCGCACACGCCGCACGTCGAGGCCGTCGCGCTGCTCACCCGCGGCTGAGCTCGGTCTCGATCGCCTCGCGCAGCTCGCCGAGCCCGCCGCGCAGGCCCGAGATCCGGTCGTCCCCGAGCCGCGCCTCGACCGCCAGCGCGAGCGCCCGGAAGCGCGGACGCGCCCGGCCGAGGAGCCGCTGCCCGTCCTCGGAGAGCTCGACGAGGAACGAGCGCCGGTCGTCCGGGTTCGGCGTCCGCTGCGCGTGACCGCGCTTCTCCAGCCGCCGCACTCGGAAGAGCACGGTCGAGAGGGGCATCTCCATCCGCGCGGCGAGGGCCGTCGGCGTCCACGGCCCCTCCGCGCCGATGATCACGTAGAAGGGGTAGTCCTCGGGCGGCAGCTCGAGGCCGGCCATCGCCGTCGCGAGCAACCGCTCCCGCACCTGATTGGTGCGGAAGAGGTCGAGCAGGATCGTCTCCGAGTGGTCGTCGGGCATTAGCGCAACCTTGTGGTAATGTAGCGCAACGTTGTGGTAAGTCTCCTTCGCGGCGGGGTCGTCATCATCGCGGTCGCAGCAGTGTGCGGCGTCGCAAGCGGTGCTTCTGCCCCCGAGAAGCTGCACGTCGGGCTGTCCGCCTCCTTCGCCCTCTCTGGAGGCGGTGCGGTCTGGGTGACCGATCACACCGGCAACCAGGTCGTCCGCGTCGACCCCGCCGCGGGGCGAGTCGTCGAGCGGATCAAGGTCGGCGGCTACCCGTTCGGGCTCGCGTACGGCGCCGGCAGCGTCTGGGTCGGGTCACGCTACGGCGACGCCGTCACGCGGCTCGATCCCTCGACGGGCAAGCGCAAGGCCCGGATCCGCGTCGGCAGGGCGCCCTACGCGCTCGCGTACGGCGGCGGCTCGGTCTGGGTGACGAACGAGGACGGCGGCACCGTCAGCCGCATCGGGTCGAAGCGCAACAAGGTGATCGGGACGATCCGTGTCGGCGGCCGCCCGAACGGGATCGCGGTCGCCTTCGGCAAGGTCTGGGTCGCCGACTACGGCCGCGGCCGGCTGATCCGCGTCTCCGCCGCGCGCAACCGCGTCGAGAAGAGCGTCAGGCTCCCGACCGCCGACTGGATCACGCCCGCCGCAGGCTCGCTCTGGGTCTCGAGCGAGACGGGCTTCGTCTACCGCGTCGACCCGGCGACGATGAAGGTGGCCGCGAAGATCGCCGTCGGGCAGAACCCACTCGCGAGCGCCGACGGCGGCGGCCAACTCTGGGTGCCGAACATCGACTCCGGCACCGTCTCCGTGATCGACCTCGCCACCGGCCACGTCCTGAGCACCGAGCCGGCCGGTCCCCAGCCGATCGCGGCGGTCGTCAGCGGCGGCTCCGCGTGGGTGACTTCGGAGCTGGACGGCGATCTCTGGCAGTTCCACCTCTAGCCAGCGACCGGCGAACCTCCCGCCAGAGCAGGTCGGCGTTCGGCAGCAGGAACCCGACGGCCAGCAGCGGCAGCGCCGGCAGGCCGCTCACGTCGAGCCAGGTCGCGAGCGCCATCGTGCCGCCGAGCGACGCGGTCAGGCAGACCCAGGTCCAGCCGGTGCGCAGCTGCCAGCGCGCGGCCGCGCCGAGGAAGAGCGCGAAGAAGAGCAGGTCGGGGAGCCCCAGCTTCGCGCCGCCAGCGGCGCCGGGCACCGGGAACGTGAACGAGAGCGCGTCGAACACCTGCGGCTGCTTGGTGACGATCTCCTTCGTCGGGCCGCGCCAGACCGAGTACGAGTCGACCCAGGGCACGATCAGCGCGACGAGCACCACCCAGCTCAGCTCCTCGAAGAAGCGGAGGAAGCACCAGGCGGCGAACGTCATCGCGCCGAGCTTCGCGAAGTTCGCGACCGGCGCCGCGCCGGCGACCTGCAGCACGACCGCCGCGACGCCGAAGCCGAGCGCGACGCCGAAGAGGTGGCGCATCGGCAGGCTCCACGCCGGGAGCGCGAGCCACACGAGCCCGAAGACGGCCGGGATCAGCACGAAGCAGAGCCACGCGAGGTCCCACCAGAGCGGCAGCGAGAACCACGACTCGTGGGTCGCGTAGTAGACGCCGATCGCGACCGCCAGCGCCGCGAAGGCCGCTGCGCGCCGCGGGCTCAGTAGGGCGGAAGCTCCGCCCACCACGGACCGAGCGCCTTGAACGCGTTCCAGAAGCGCGTCTTCGCGGGCGCCTCGTCGAGCGACTCGTCGATGTCGGGGACGTAGAGCGCCTGGATCGTCGGCGTGAAGCGCTGCAGCTCGCCGAGCGAGGGCGTGAGCTCGTCGGCGAGCGGGAACTCGACCGCGTTCAGGAACGCGAGCGCCTGCTCGCCCATCACGACGACGAGCTTCGGCTGGACGATGTGCAGCTCGCGGGCGAGCCACTCGCGCGCCTCCTCCTCGTCGCCGCCCG
>DASSMZ010000029.1:0-10496 GCA_035688325.1 Gaiellaceae bacterium | reverse complement strand
CCGGCTCGAGCCCGTCGGCCGCCGGGTCCTCGCCGAACGGCGACAGCCCGTAGAGCGCGACGCCGCAGCGGGCCGCGTCGAGGCGCGCCGACGGAAGCCGCAGCGCCGCCGCGCTGTTGGCGACGTGGCGCATCAGGTCGGTGTATGGCGCGGTCGCGGCGCGGAAGCGCTCGACCTGCTCCTCCGCGAAGGGCGGGTCGGAGTCGGCGGTCGCCAGATGCGACATCAGCCCGACCACCTCCGGCCCGACCGGCGGCAGCTCCGACAGGCCCCAGCGGCCCATGCCGGTGTCGAGCTTGAGGTGCACCCGCACGCCGTCGGGCAGCTGCTCGTCCCACCACGCGAGCTCGAGCCGGGCCTCCCGCGCCTCGGCGATCTCGCGGCTCGACGAGGTCGGGCCCATCACGAGGATCCGCGCCAGCCCGAACTCCGAGCGCAGCTCGAGCCCTTCCGCCACGGTCGCGACGCAGAGCGCGCCCGCGCCCTCGTCGAGCACCGCGGCCGCGACGTCGACGGCGCCGTGCCCGTAGGCATTCGCCTTCACGACCGCCCAGAGCTGCGCGCCCTCGAGCGCCCGCAGGAGCGTCCGGGCGTTGCGCCGCACGGCGCCGAGGTCGACGGTCAGCTCAGACCGGTGCATCGAGCACCAGCGGCAGCGCGCCGATGACGTCGCTCGCGATCGCCCCGGCCTGCGGGACCCGCCGCGACGCGAGCTGCTGCGCCGCCGCGGCGGCGGCTGCGGCCGTCCGCGCGTCCAGCTTCTTCGCCAGGAACGCCGCGACGATGCCCGTCAGGACGTCGCCGCTGCCGGCGGTCGCCAGCGCGGGGGTTCCGAGCGACACCACGAGCACCCCGTCCTCGCCGGGCGAGGCGACGAGCGTGTCGGCGCCCTTCAGCAGGCAGACGCACCCGAACGTCTCTGCCGCACGCCTCACCGCCTCGATCCGGTGCGCCGCGACCCAGCTCGACTGGACGCCGAGCAGCCGCGCGAGCTCGCCTTCGTGCGGGGTCAGCACCGTCGGCGCGGAGCGGCTGAACGGCTCCAGGTCGTGCAGGCCGTCCGCGTCGACGACGGCCGGCCGGTCGAGCTCTGCCAGCAGCCGCCGCACCACCTCGCGCGGGCCGTCGCCGCGGCCGAGGCCGGGGCCGAGCGCGAGCGACCCCGCCTTCGACGCGAACTCGACGATCGGTTCGATCGCGCGCGGTGAGATCTTGCCGTCGTCCTCCGGGCACGGCAGCTTCACCGCCTCGAGCAGGCGCTGCTCGAACACCTGGAGCGTCGAGTCGGGCACCGCGACCGCGACGTAGCCCGCGTCGGCGCGAAAGGCCGCCTCGGCCGCGAGCGACGGCGCGCCCGTCAGGCCGCGCGAGCCGCCGACGAGCAGCACCGTGCCCGCCGTGTACTTGTTCTGCTCCGGCCGCCGCCGCGGCACCCGCTCGAGGATCTCGGGCGTAACGAGCCTGTGCGCCGTCTGGCGCGGGGCGAGCCCGATGTCCGCGACGACGACGTCGCCGGCGTGGAAGCGGCCCGGCGCGACCTCGAGGCCGACCTTCGGCCCGTGCATCGTCACCGTCAGGGCCGCGTCGACGCAGGCGCCGGCGACCTCGCCCGTCGACGCGTTCACGCCCGAGGGCAGGTCGACGGCGACGATCGGCCGGCGGCTCCCGTTCATCGCCGCGATCGCCCGCGCGGCGTCCTCCCGCGGCGCGCCGTGGAAGCCGGTGCCGAACAGGGCGTCGATCACGACGTCGGCCTCCTGGACCGGGGCGTCCTCCGCGGTGCGCGCGGCCTTGCCCGCCGCCTCCAGCACGTCGAGCGCGATCCGGCCGTCGCCGCCGTTCGCGCCCCCGCCGCACACGGCCACGAACCGCTGCGCGTCGGGGAAGCGGCGCATCGCCTCCTCCGCCACCGCGCGGCCGGCGCGGGCCATCAGCTCGTCCACGTCGTGACCGGCCTCGGCGGCCTTCATCTCGTCGGCCGTGTAGAGCGGCTCGAGGCTCATTCGATCACGCAGACCGCCTGGGCGAGCTCGCGCGAGTGCGTCATCGAGAGCTCGATCCGGCCGGCGCCGACGCGCTCCGCCCATGCCTTCGTCGAGCCGCTCAGCCGCACGCCCGGCTTCGGCCGGCCGGCGATCTCGATCTCGCGCCACGTGAAGCGGACGCCCGAGCCGAGCGCCTTGCCGACGGCCTCCTTGCCGGCGAAGCGCGCCGCGTAGTGCTGCGGCGGGTTTGGCTTCGAGTCGCAGTAGGCGCGCTCGGCGTCGGTGAAGCAGCGCTCGCGGAAGCCCGGGTAGCGCGAGAGCGCGCGCTCGATGCGCGGGATCTCGATCAGGTCGACGCCCACTCGCATGGGCATCAACTCTACGCAGCCGTTTCGATCCAGCCCGGCAGCGCTGCGATCGACGTGATGATCCCGTCCGGCTGCACGGGCGCCGCCTCGACCGCGTCCGGGCGGAACTTGCCCGTGCGCACGAGCACCGTCCGGAGGCCGCACGCGTGCGCGCCGGCGATGTCGGCCTCGAGGTCGTCGCCGACCATCCACGTCAGCTCCGCGTCCGAGTCGAGCGCGTCGAGCGCGGCCTGGAAGTACGCGGAGCTGGGCTTGCCGAGCACCGCCGCCTCCGTGTCGGCCGCGTACTCGAGCCCGGCGACGAACGCGCCCGAGTCGAGCAGCGGGCCGCGGGCGGTCTGCCACCAGCGGTTCTTGTGCAGGCAGTAGAGCTCGGCGCCGGCCTGCAGCTCGGCGAACGCCCGCGCCAGATTCATGTAGCTGAAGACCTGGTTCGTCTCGTAGCCCTCGCCCGCGCCGCCGATCAGGACGGCGTCGGCGCCCTCGCCGACGAGGTCGACGTCCTCGAGGTCCTCGACGATGTCGGGCATCGTGAGCGCCAGCACCCGCTTGCCCCTGAGCGCGTGTGCCGCGGCCGCCGGCGTCGTCTGCAGCTCCTCGTCGTCGAGCTCGATCCCGAAGCCGCGGATCTGGTCGGCTAGGCGGCGGCGCGAGTGCGTGGTGTTGTTGGTGACGAACCGCAGCCGGTGGCCGTTCTCGCGCAGCTGCGACACGGCCTCGGCGGCCCCGGGGATCGGGGCGCCGGAGACGTGGAGCACCCCGTCGACGTCGAGGAGAATCGCAGGCATGGAGCGCGAGTCTATTCGGGTCACCCGGACGGTCTCGATCCCGCGGACCGAGGTCGAGCTGCGGTTCTCGCGCTCGAGCGGCCCGGGCGGGCAGCACGCGCAGAAGAGCGACACGCGGGTCGAGGCCGTGTTCGACGTCGAGGCGTCGTCGGCGCTGTCGGACGCGCAGAAGCGACGGGTCGTCGCGCGGGTCGGGCCGGTGGTGCGCACGGTCGCGCAGGACGAGCGCAGCCAGTGGCGCAACCGCGAGCTCGCGCTCGAGCGGTTGGCGGAGGCGTTGCGCGAGGCGCTGCGCGTGCGGCGGCCGCGGCGCGCGACGAAGCCGACGAAGGCCGCTGTCGAGCGGCGGCTGGAGCAGAAGCGCCGCCGCGGCGAGACGAAGCGGATGCGCAAGCCGCCCGAGTAGCCGCCGTGACACTTCCGTCACGGTGCCTGACACCGGGCCGGAGCCGCCAACGCCGCGGTGCGAGCCAGATCGGTGGACTGCGCGTGACACTCTCGGCACGCGTCTGACACCGGGTTCGAAGTTCTTACCGACGCCTTACGGGTCCCTTACGAGCGCCTAATCGCGCCCTGACATGCGGCGCCGACGATTCGGGCGACCTCCCTCGCACAAGGAGTCGTTCGATGAGAAAGCAGCTCCTGTTCGCCGCCCTGCTCGCCGTCGCGATCCTCACCGCCGGAGCCTCGGCGACGTTCGCGGCCCGCACGAGCGGCAACGTCCTGTACGTCTTCAACGGCCGGCTGCTGGCCGACGCCGGCAGCGGCTCGACCATCGCCGTGGACGTGAACGGCGGCAACCGCGCCGCCCTGAAGAAGCTCGTCGGCCAGAGCGACAGCGCGAGCTTCGCCGTCGACACGGGCACCCAGTACCTCCGCTGGGCCCACGGCGTCCCGACCGTGGTGACCGAGTCGAACCTGCTCGCGGGCGACCGTGTCAGCGTCCGCATCGTCGCCGACCGCCATGCGTCCCTCGCGCAGATCGAGGCGACGGCCGCGCGCCGCGTGGCCGACTCGGGCCAGCCCGGCCGCTTCCCGGCGCAGCCGCTGTGGCTCTTCCGCGGCACGCTCGACGCACCGGCCGCGGGCGGCAACCTCACGCTGCACGTCCGCGACGGCAACCTCCGCGCCCTCCGCGGCATGCTCGGCCAGCCGCTCGACCAGACCTTCCGCTACGACGGGCGCACGATCTTCGTGCTCTGGCAGGGCCGCGTCCCGACCGTCGTCTCGCCCGGACAGCTCCACGTCGGCGACTCGATCTCGGTGCGCATCCGCGCCCCGCGTGGGTACTCGCTCGCCCAGGTGGAGCAGGTGCCGGCCAACCACGTCGGCGACCACGAGCCGGCCGTCTCCTCCTAGTCCCGCACCTGCTCACGAGAGGGGCCGCTCCGCCCGCGGCCTCTCCCACCCCTCGGCGCGGGCGATGAAGTCGCGGACGAGGGCGAACGTCTGCTCGGGCTCCTCCGCCTGGGCCATGTGGGAGCTCTCCTCCATCACCACGAACTCCGAGCCGGCGATCGCGTGGTGCGCCGGCTCGACCGTCGCCGGCGTGACCTCGTCGTAGCGGCCGCAGAAGAGGAGCGTCGGCACCTCGATCCGGCCGAGCTGCGGCGTGATGTCCCAGTCCTTGATCGTCCCGATCACGTGGAACTCCGAGGGCCCGTTCATGTGGTTGTAGACCTCGGAGTTCGCGTTCATCACCTCGAAGCAGTCGTCGAGCCAGGCCGGCCACGGGTCGACACGGCAGAGGTGCCGCTTGTAGAAGACCATCTCCGCCTCCCGGTATTCCGGGTCGCCGGTCGTACCCGCGTCCTCGTGCCGGCGCAGCGCCTCCTCGACCTCGGGCGGCAGCTCGGCGCGCAGGCGCGCGATCTCCGGCATCCACGCCGGCACCGACGGCGGCGAGCTCTCGACGACCAGCGAGACCAGGCCCTCCGGCTGCGTCGCCGCGTACTGCATCCCGAGCATCCCGCCCCAGGAGTGCCCGAGCACGTGCACGCGCTCCAGCCCGAGCGCCTCTCGGACGACGCCGACCTCCTCGACGAACAGCTCCGGGGTCCACATTGACGGGTCGTGCGGCTCCTCGACGACCGAGTTGCCGGAGCCGAGCTGGTCGTAGAAGACGACCTGGCGCTCGTCGGCGAGCACCTCGTACGGCTTGACGTGCAGCCAGTTCGCGCCCGGCCCGCCGTGGAGGCAGAGCAGCGGGACGGCGTCGCCGTCGTCCGGCCCGATCGAGCGGTACCACGTCTCGTGGCCCCGGAACGGGATCCGACCTTCCGTCTCCACTGAGCGGTTATATCTAGGCTGCTACGCGGCATGCGCGTCTGGGGGTCAATCGGCGGCGGCCGCGACATGGCCGTCGATCTCGGAACGGCGAACACGCTCGTGTTCATCCGCGGGCGCGGGATCGTCCTGTTCGAGCCGTCCGTGGTCGCGATCTCGGAGGAGACGGGCAAGGTGCACGCCGTGGGCGCCGAGGCGAAGCGGATGATCGGCCGCACGCCCGCCTCGATCCGGGCGACGCGGCCGCTGCGCCACGGCGTGATCGCCGACTTCGAGGTGACGGAGTCGATGCTGCGCCACTTCATCACGAAGGCCGGCGGCTCGCGGTTCGCGTTCGCGCGCGTGGTGCTCTGCGTGCCGAGCGGGATCACCGACGTCGAGCGCCGCGCCGTGGACGAGGCGACGCGCGTGGCGGGCGCGCGCACCGTCTACCTGATCGAGGAGCCGATGGCGGCGGCGATCGGCGCGAACCTGCCGGTCGCGGACGCGGTCGCGAGCATGGTGATCGACATCGGCGGCGGCACGACCGAGGTGGCCGTGATCTCGCTCGGCGGCATGGTCGTGTGGGAGTCGATCCGCGTCGGCGGCTACGAGATGGACGACGCGATCGTCGACGCCGTCAAGAGCACGCACAAGCTGCTGATCGGCCAGGAGACGGCGGAGGCGGCGAAGATCGAGATCGGCTCGGTCTCGCCGGCGGACGACACCGCCGAGACGTCGGTCGCCGGGCGGGACCTCGTCAACGGCCTGCTGCGCAGGGTGACGATCTCCGGCCTCGACGTGCGCCGCGCGCTGGAGGCGCCGGTCGCGCGGATCGTCACCGCCGTGAAGGACACGCTCGAGCGGACGCCGCCCGAGCTCGCGGCCGACGTCGGCGAGCGCGGGATCGTGCTGGCCGGCGGCGGGGCGTTGCTGCGCGGGTTCGCGGAGAAGCTGCGCGACGAGATCGGGCTCCCCGTGCAGATCGCGGAGTCGCCGCTGACCTGCGTCGCCGAGGGCGCCGGGCGCAGCCTCGACGAGCTCGAGACGCTCGACCGCGCCGCCAAGGCCCAGCGCAAGAGCCGTTCCCGCAGCCGCCGCTAGCGCAGGCGCGCCAGCAGGCGCTCGACGGGGCCGCGCGGGGCGGGCGACGGCGTCGAGAGGAACGCCGCCAGCCGCTCGGCCTCGTCCTCCTCCAGCGAGACGGCCGCCTCGGCGACGCCTTCGGGGCTCCAGACGCTGAAGCGCACGTGCGGGTCCTCGGTCAGGTAGCGCGAGACGCGCAGCGCCCTTCCCGGGTCGCGCGGGTGCGCGCGGAAGAACTCGACCAGCTTGCGCCGCTGCGGCGCCGCGCACCAGGGGCAGAAGCGATACGCCGCCTCGAGCTCGCCCCCGCACTCGGCACAAACCCGCATCTGCCTCCCGTCGCTGAGAGCGTGATCTTAGTGGTGGTGATGCGCGTGCGCGGGCTCGCGAGGCGGCGGCGAGCCCGACGCGTACCGGTCGGGGTCGGCGAGAAACCGGTCTCGGCAGCCGGGGCCGCAGAAGTACCAGCGGCTGCCGCCGTGCTCGACCGCGAGCGCCTTGCCGCGGTCGACCGTCATCCCGCACACCGGGTCGCGCGCGCCGCGCCGCAGGGTGAGCGCGAACAGCCCCAGGAAGACGAGCGTGAAGAGGATGTTCAGCACCGCGGTGTAGTTCCAGGTGATCGCGCGTTCGGTGACCGACTCGATCGACGGGCGCGTCGTCGGCACGAGGCCGGCCCGGCTGAAGATCCCGTCGACGGCGAGCGCGGCGACCACCATCGCCCCGAACATGATCGCGACGAGCTTCGCGGCCAGCCGCCACCCGTAGTAGCGGCGGTAGATCAGGACGAGCGGGATGATGATCAGGTCGGCGTAGACGAACGCGATCACGCCGGCGAACGAGATCCCGCCGGCCCAGAGCACCGCGGCAAGCGGGATGTTCCCGACCGAGCAGACGAACGAGAGCACCGCGACGAGCGGGCCGACGAGGACGTTCTCGAGCAGCTGCACCCAGCCGCCGGTCCCGGTCAGGAAGAGCGCGTTGAAGAAGTCCATCGGCAGCAGCGCGATGAAGCCCGCGATCACGAAGCCGAGCCCGATCTCCTTCCAGAGCATCTGCCAGTCGCCGCGGAAGTTGTGCGCGACGTCCGACCAGCCCTCGAGCGACAGGCGCCGCGAGCCCCCGGCCGAATGGTGCTGGTGCCCGCTGTCCGCGGCGCGGGCGCGCTCACGCGCCTGCTCCTCCTCGCGCCGCGAGACGACCAGCGTGACCGCGACCCACATCAGCACGATCAGCAGCATCCCGCCGACGAACTCGGCCAGCGTGAACTGCCAGCCGAGGAAGATCCAGAGCACGATCCCGATCTCGAAGACGAGGTTCGTCGAGGCGAACTGGAACGCCATCGCGGCGGCGAGGCTCGCGCCCTTCTGGAAGATCGACTTCCCGATCGCCACCGCGGCGTAGCTGCACGAGGACGAGGCGGCGCCGAGGCCGGTCGCGAGCGCGGCGGCGCGGGGCCCGCGGCCGCCGAGCGCCTGCTCCATCCGCGAGCGCGGCACCCAGGCCTGGACGATGCCGGAGAGCAGGAAGCCGAGCACGAGCGCCCACCAGACCTCCCAGAACATCCGGAAGGCGTTCCAGAGCCCGTCGCCGATCTGCGTCAGCACGTTCACACGGTTGACGCTAGCGGCCGCGAGGGTAGAGGAGGGGCGTGGACGACAGCGACCTGATCATCCTCGACGGCTGCACCTTCATGTACTCGGACGCGGCCGGGAACGTCGAGGTCGACGACGCCGAGGGCTTCTTCTACCGCGACGTCCGGCATCTCTCGAGCTGGCACCTGCTCGTCGACGGCAGCCCGGTCGAGCCGCTCTCGAGCCGGCGCGTCGACTACTACTCGGCGCGGATCGTCGGCGGCAACGAGCACGTGGCCGTGCGGCGCGACCGCTTCGTCAGCGAAGGGATGCACGAGGACGTCGTCGTCCAGAACCTGAGCCAGAAGCCTCGAGAGGTACGCGTCGAGCTCGCGTACCGGTCGGACTTCGCGGACGTGATGGAGGCGCAGCAGGGCGGCAACGGCGCCGGGCGCACGTGGACGGAGGCGAGGCCGCGCTCGGTCACGCTCTGGCACGAGCGCAGGGGCTACCGGCGGGGGACGACGGTGACCTTCAACCGCAGCGGCCGCGTCGACGGCAAGCGGGCGCGCTTCCGTGTCCGGCTGGCGCCGCGCGAGGCGTGGACGCTGTCCGTGGACGTGACGCCGATCGTCGACGGCGAGCGCCACCCGTCGCTGCTCGGCGCCGGCGCGTTCCACGCCCACCCGCCGAAGATGCAGCTCTCGCTCGACGAGTGGCTCGACCGCACGCCCGAGATCGAGACCGAGCACGACGCGCTCGAGCGCACCTACCGCCAGTCGAACATCGACCTCGCCGCGCTCCGCATCCGGCCCGACAACGTCACGATCAAGCATGCCATGCCCGGCGGGGGCCTGCCGTGGTTCATGACCGCGTTCGGGCGCGACAGCCTGATCGCGGCGTACGAGGCGCTGCCGTTCCACCCCGACCTCGCGCCCGCAGCGCTCGAGGCGCTCGCGGAGATGCAGGCCAGCGAGTGGGACGACTGGCGCGACGCCGAGCCCGGCAAGATCCCGCACGAGCTCCGCCGCGGGATCCTCGCGGCGCTCGGCGAGATCCCGCACACGCCGTACTACGGCAGCCACGACTCGACGCTGTGGTGGCTGATCGTGCTCGACGAGTACCACCGCTGGAGCGGCGACGACGCCTTCGTCCGGGCGGTCGAGCCGCACGCGCGGCGCGCGCTCGAGTGGCTCGAGGGGCCGGCCGACCTCGACGCCGACGGCTACCTCGAGTACCGCAAGCGCTCCGACTCCGACGTCGCGCTCGACAACCAGTGCTGGAAGGACTCCGACGACTCGATCCGCTTTGCCGACGGCCGGCTCGCGACGCCGCCGATCGCGACCTGCGAGATCCAGGGCTACGCCTACGACGCGCGGCTGCGGACGGCGCGGCTCATGCGCGAGGTCTGGAACGACAACGCGACGGCCGCCCGCCTCGAGGACGACGCGGCGGCGCTGAAGGAGCGCTTCGACCGCGACTTCTGGGTCGAGGGCCGCGGCCACTTCGCGCTCGCGCTCGACGGCGACAAGAGGCAGGTCGACGCGCTCACGAGCAACGTCGGGCACCTGCTCTTCAGCGGCATCGTCGACGAGCGGCGCGCCGCGGCGACGGTGCGGGCGCTGCTGGGCGACGACATGTTCAGCGGCTGGGGCATCCGCTCGATGTCGCAGCGCGACGGCGGCTACGACCCGCTCTCGTACCACTGCGGGAGCGTCTGGCCGCACGACACGGCGATCTGCGCCGAGGGCATGCGGCGCTACGGGTTCGCCGACGAGGCGGCGAAGGTCGCGGACGCGCTGCTCGACGCGGCCGAGGCGTTCACGAACCAGCTCCCCGAGGTGTTCGCCGGCTTCGAGCGGGACGAGGCGCAAGTGCCCGTCGAGTATCCCGGCGCGCTGAAGCCGCAGTCGTGGGCGGCGGCCGCGCCGCTGCAGATGGTCCGGACGGTGCTCGGGCTCGACGTGGTCGGCGGCAAGCTGCGTTCGAGGCCGTTTCTCCCCCGCGCGGCCCACCGGCTCCGCCTGCACGACGTCCGCGTGCACGGCACCCTGCAGGACGCGCCGTGAGCGCGGTCGCCCTCGCCGCGATGGGAGACGCTGTTCGAGCTCGAGCCGCTGCGCGAGGTCGAGCCGGGCGAGGCGCTGGTCGAGGCCGCGGAGGCCGCTACTCCACGGTGACGGTCTTCGCGAGGTTGCGCGGCTGGTCGACGTTCAGGCCGCGCAGGCGCGCGATGCGGTAGGCGAGCAGCTGCAGCGGCACGACCGCGAGCACCGACTGCAGGAAGGCCGGCGAGCGCGGGATGTAGATCACGTCGTCGGCGTGGTGCTGGATGTCCTCGTTGCCGTCCGTCGCGATCGCGATCACGTGCGCGCCGCGGGCGCGCGTCTCCTGGATGTTCGAGACGACCTTCTCGTAGATCACCTTCTG